>CAYQOY010000018.1:0-2243 GCA_964419275.1 Candidatus Woesearchaeota archaeon | reverse complement strand
CACTGTTAATTCATACGCGGTGCTTATGAACTCAGATTTGTCCATCAATTTTCTAGCTATTTCACCGTAATTTTGTACAATAAATTTAAGTTCTGTTTCTTCTGTCATATTTATTTTATCAATCTGTTATATTTAGATTTTTCCTGTTTTAGACAACATTTTTATATTAAAGCCTCTTGATTAAAATATGGGTGCTCCAGAGAAAAAATTCGGTTTGGGAGTTATTTTATGTGTTTTTAATAAAGATTTTTCAAAAATCTTCCTTCTAAAAAGAAATGCCGAAAAAAGAGCTCGAAGGGGTTTAGATTGGGGAAATGTAGGGGGAATGTTAGAATTAGGCGAAACAGTTAGGGATGCTTGCGCTAGAGAAGCTAAAGAGGAGATTGGAGTAATATTCGATCCTGAAAAAATAAGACTTTTAGATATTAACGAAAGTCCTTGTTTTAATCCAACATGCCATGCAGTGTGGTTTGTTTGTTTTACAACAATGAATGAAAAAGAGCAGATTGTTCTTAATAGTGAATCTGAAGAGTATGGTTGGTTTGACTTGCAAAAGTTACCTGAAAAAACTTTGGATTCTAAAGAGGACTTAATTAGGTTTAGGGCCTTGGCTAAGAAAGTTTCTAAAGCGTAATCTTTTGTATGGGCACAAATGCAAAGAGTTATAAATAAGTGCCCACATAGTTCTTTATGGTTTATCATGAAATTCGCAGAGTGAATGGAAAAAAGCATAATTATCTTATTCGCAATTCCCGTGAAAATGGAAAATGGGTGAAAACCAGCAAATATCTTGGAACAGGTATGATTGCTCGAGAAAAGCTCAAGGATTTGAAAAAAGAATTTGAAATCGAACTCGCAACAGAGGTTAAGTCTGAATGTTTATTGAAGCAAGATTTCTTGAGAATTGAAAAGCTTAAAACAGATTACCTGAAAGCGATGAAAAGTCTTTCCAGAGAAGAGCTTGAAAAATTTGAAACTCATTTTTTCACAGAACTGACTTATAACAGCAATGCAATTGAAGGAAACTCGCTTTCTTTAGAAGACACGCATTTAGTTTTAAATGAAGGACTTGTTCCTGAAGGCAAAACTCTTAGAGAAATAAACGAAGCAAGAAATCACAAAAAAGCAATAGAATTCATCAAAAACTACAAAGGAGATTTAAATGAAAAACTGATTTTAAAGCTGCACTCAATTATCCTTCAAGGAATAAGTGAAAGATTTGCTGGAAGATACCGTGAAACCCCTGTGAGGATATTTGGAGCAGATGTTTCATTTCCATCTTATGAAAAAGTTCCGCAGTTGATTCAGAATCTTATTTATTGGTACAAACAAAACAAAAACAAGATGCATCCTTTTGAATTAGCAGTGATTTTTTCAATGAAGTTTGTTTCAATTCATCCTTTTGTGGATGGAAACGGAAGAATGTCTAGGCTCTTGATGAATTTCATCTTAAACAAAAATAATTATCCTTGGATAAATATTTATCATAAGCAAAGAGCAGAATATTTGAAAGCTGTTAGAAAAGCAAACGACGAAGAGTATTTGCCAATCTTAAGATTAACTATTAATCTTCTTCAGGAAAACTTAGAAAAACTAGGCATAAAAAAGTGATTCCTCTGGTTTCAATAATTTTATTCCTTAATTTCTTCTATGGCTCGTGAAATTCTTTCTGAATCTTCTTTGGAAACATCTTTGGAATTTCTTTTAAGATAATCTTTTAATCCGTTTTTAATTGCGAGTCTAAACCAAGGATATTCTCTATTAATCATTTTAACTCCGTGTTCTTCACAATAATCAATTATATCTCTATCCCACGAAACTGACCCATGATAAAAAACGATTGCATTTGGGTCGTGTTTCAACAAATAATTGCAATGTTTCAAAAAATGAAAACCCTTATTTCCTAATATGTCTGGAACTTGATTATCTAAAAAATAGACTCTAGCTTTGTTATTTTCTTCGAAGAACATTTCAAATTCTTGCCCATCATTTGCAAGAAAATAAGTTAAACCTGCTGGAATTTGTTTTATCATCCTTTCTTGATTTGAAGAATCGTCTTCTAGGATTAGAATATCTTTCATTTCTTTCAAAGGTTTAACTTTAGGAGCAGATGTTGCAAATAGTTTTCCAAGTAAATTTGCCATATTTTCTTTGCTTCTTCAAGATTTATAAACATTTTTAGCTGCCCAATTTATTGTGCTTATAAGCACAATTTAAGTTGTTACTTTAAAGGAGTTACAAAA
>CAYQOY010000017.1:0-2848 GCA_964419275.1 Candidatus Woesearchaeota archaeon | reverse complement strand
GTTGCGCAATTGCGTTGGGAGAAGCAAAAGATGTTGATGCAGATTTGATTGTTCACTTTGGGCATGCAAAATTTATTGATGTTGACTTTCCGGTAGTATACATTCCTATCCTAGATGAATTAGATTTAATTCCTCTTTTAAAAAAATCACTTAAACCCCTGGAAAAATTCAAAAAAATCGGGTTTTCTTACTCAATTCAGCACATGCATGACCTGCAAAAAGTTGTTGATTTCTACAAACAAAATAAAAAGCAAGTTGTTTTGTCCAAAAAACTCGGAAGAGTTGCTTACGAAGGGCACATTACAGGTTGTCAATATCAAGGATTAAAAGCAATTCAAGATGAAGTTGAATGTTTTGTCATACTAGGGAATCAATTTCATTCAATGGGGGCTGTACTGGCTGTTGATAAACCTGTTTTTTTAATTGATGTTTACAATGATGAGATAAGAAGCATGCAAGGAATAAAAGAAAAAATTCTCAAACAAAGAGCAATTTCAATTCAAAAATTAAAAGATGCACAAAATATTGGGATAATTACTGAAACAAAGCTCGGGCAGAAGTTTAATTCTCCAAAAATTCTCTTAGACAAAATAAAACAAGCAGGAAAAAATGTGATTGTTATCACAATGAATGAATTCAGCCCGGATAAAATGATGAATTTTTACAATATTGACGCCTTCATTGAACTGGCTTGTCCAAGGATTGCAATTGACGACTTTGCAAAATATCCTAAGCCCCTTTTGACATTAAACGAAGCTCTCGTGGCATTTGGAATAAAAACTTGGGATGAATTGCTAGAAAAAGGCTTTTTGTAATATTGATTATTAGAATGTAGATATTTTTATAAACAAGTATTAAGAAACTATCTTAATTTAAAAGAGAAAATGGATAAAAGAAAAATCAAAAAAATTGAAGCTGGAAAACAGTATGATGGGCAACTTTATCTCCCATTTGAATTTAACACCGCAAGAGGATATCTAAACTTTCACGGGTTTGCTTCAAAGCAAGAATTATTGGACTATGGATTTAAATCTCCTGAAATCAAAAGTCTTTCGAAATATCCAGATGTTTGTTGCTCTTGTGACCACTTAGAAAAAAAAGATCCCCTTCTGTATTGGATGGATGACCCTCAGACATTAAATAGTTTATCTGCTCTGGGAAGAAAAAAAGCAGGCCTAGTTGGAAAGATTTACTCTTCTGTTGTTGGAAAAACCTGCTTATGTGAAGAAGACCAAGATATTCTAGAGAGTTTTAAAGGATTGTCTGATCCAATAAGAATAGTCATTGGAAATTAACCCCGCAAGCTTTTTAAACGAGGGAAATATAAAAGAAAGATGGAAGAAGAGAAAAAAGAAATGAAAAAAGAGGAAAAGCATGAAGAGCACAAAGAGTCTAAAAAAGAAAAGTGTAAATTCTGTGAAAAAATAATCAACAAGGCAAAAAAAATGAGAAAAAAGACTTTCGCAACTATTACCTTGATATTAAGTGTAGTTGTTGTTGCATTGCTTGTTTTAATGCTTGTGAATGGCTCATTTGCATTTGGAAATGTTTCTAAAGGAAAAATGAAATCCTTGGCAACAACATTCTTCCAAGAAAACTTTGGAGTTAATTCAACAATAACAGACTCAATGACAATAAAGAGCCTTAGTGGAGTTTATGAAATAACCCTTTTAGGACAATATCCTTTCTATTTCACAAAAGACGGACAATTTATTATGCAAGAAACAGGTTTGATTCCAACAAAGCCAGAAAAAACAGATACCAATACAAACACAAATACCCAAACATCTCAAGTACCAAAGACAGACAAGCCAACTGTTGAACTTTTCGTTATGAGTCACTGCCCATACGGAACTCAAGCAGAAAAAGGACTTATTCCAGTCATTGAATTACTTGAAGATAAGATCGACTTTAAGTTAAGATTTGTTTACTATGCTATGCATCCTTCTGCAGGCGAAATGGAAGAACAAACAAGACAATATTGTATTCAAAAAGAACAATCAACTAAGTTAATCCCTTACTTGAAATGCTTCTTGAAAGCAGGCGATTCAAGCTCTTGTTTAACTGAAGCAGGGATTGACAAAACCAAGATGAACTCTTGTGTTAGCGCTACAGACAAAGAATTTGCAATAACCGAAAATAAGAATGACAAGTCTAGGTGGCTAAGTGGAAATTATCCTTTATTCAATATTGATAAAGAATTGAATACATTATACGGGGTTGCTGGAAGTCCAACTTTAGTTATCAACGGAGTTGAAGCAAGCAGCGCAAGAGACCCAGCTTCTTACTTAAAGACAGTTTGTAATGCATTCACCGAAGGAAAAGTTCCTGCAGAATGTAATGAAAAATTAGCTACAACTTCTTACAGCGCAGGATTTGGTTATTCAACAACCACTAGCGCAACAACAGCTGAATGCGGATAAATTTCATTTTAAATTTCAATCTACTCTCAAGTTTTATTGTTTTATTTCATAAAAATTTATAAACACTCGTTCTAAAAATAAAAAGTATTTAAAATATTTAATAAAAAAATGGAAAAAGATGATGAACCCCCTCAGCCGAATTCGCTTGAAGATATTCTTAATTTAGAAAATAATTCCCCTGCCTTTGGAGTTACTTGTGAAGCATTGAATTTAATTCCAGAAGAGGGAGTCACTTTGATTTACAGAGGCTTTCACAATATTCAAATTTCTCTAGAAATTTATAAAAGACTTAATCCAGATGAGATTCTTTCTGTCGGATATATCTCCGGGAGAGATAAGAGATTTAACTCGCATCACGCAGAAATTAATATCCAAGTTACTCCAAAAAAATTTCCAGAGTTTATGGAAAAAGCGTACAATAATTT
>CAYQOY010000016.1:0-4733 GCA_964419275.1 Candidatus Woesearchaeota archaeon | reverse complement strand
ATGCACAAATTCAATCAGAAATAAACAAGCTATTTGCAAACGAAGAAAAAAGTTTAGTAATTTATCCTAGTGCTCGAAGAATAACTGTTGAAAAAGGAAAAGAAGCTTCTGGATTTGCATTTTCTATAAAAAATGAAGACGGTTTAAATTCTCAAATTTACACTTATAATGTTTCTGCTTATTCTGTTGATAATTGTGGAACACTCACCCTTGAACAAGCTAATGCACAAATCAGCGGTTCATCTGGAACATTAGAAATACAAAGAGGGGGAATCTTAGAAAATGCAAGAATGGTTAGATTCTCTTTCCCAAAAACATTCCCTTCATGTGAAATTGGTTATGAACTGAGAATTAAGGGAGATAAAAGCCAAATAGGCTCAGCAGATATTTGGATAAATGTGAAATAATTTTTAAACAGCTTTTTCTTACCAATTAAAGAATGACTTTGAAATTATACAATACACTAACTAGAAAAAAAGAAACATTCAAGCCAATCAAAAAAGGCGAAGCACATATTTATTCTTGTGGGCCAACTGTTTACAATTACGCGCATATTGGAAATCTAAGAACATATGTTTTCAATGATTTGCTTGTGCGAAGTTTGAAATTTTTAGGCTACAAAACCAAGCAAGTTATGAACTTAACTGATGTTGATGATAAAACAATTAAGGGAAGTAGAAAAGAGAATATAAGCTTGAAACAATTAACTGAAAAATACTCTAAAATCTTCTTTGATGATTTGCATTCATTAAATATTCTTAATCCGGATGTTGTTTTGAAAGCAAGCCAATCAATTTCCGAGATGGTTAAAATTGTTGAAAGCTTGTTGAAAAAAGGATATGCTTACAAAACCGATGACGGAATTTATTTTTCAATCTCAAAATCTAAAAGTTATGGAAAACTTGCACAACTTGACAAAATAAAAGCTAGAAAAGAAAGAATAAAGAACGATGAATATGACAAGGAAAATGCTCAGGATTTTGCGCTGTGGAAATTCTGGACTCCTGAAGATGGAGATGTTTTCTGGGAAACTAAATTAGGAAAAGGGAGACCTGGCTGGCATATTGAATGTTCAGCGATGTCTATGAAAGAGTTTGGAACAAGCCTTGATATTCATACTGGCGCAGTGGATTTAATTTTCCCACATCATACAAATGAAATTGCACAATCAGAAGCTGCAACAGGAAAGAAATTTGTAAACTACTGGCTCCATGGAGGATTTTTGACAATGAGCGAGGGAAAAATGTCAAAGTCGCTAGGAAATGTTATTTATTTAAGAAATTTAATTGAACAAGGATTCAAACCATTAGATTACAGGTACTTATGTTTGACAACACATTACAAGATGCCTCTTTCTTTTAACGAAGAGTCGCTTGTTTCTGCTAAAAATGCTTACCAAAGACTCAAAAACATCGCCGCGGACTTAAAAGATGACAAAAAGAAAAATGAAAAATATCTAACTGAATTCACAAAAGCATTGGAAGACGATTTGAACACGCCAAATGCTCTTTCTGTTGTTTGGACAATGTTAAGAGATGAGAAAGCCGAAGGAAAATATCAAACTTTAAAAGAAATGGACAAAGTTTTAGGCCTAGATGTTTTTAAAAAAGATAAAATTGAAATTCCAAAAAAAGTTGAAGAGCTTACGCAACAAAGAGAAACAGCAAGAAAAAACAAAGACTGGAAAAAAGCAGATGAATTAAGAGACAAAATAAAACAGCTTGGCTTTGTTTTAGAAGACACCTCTAAAGGAACAGAAATCAGAAAAATTGATTAAGAATAATTTATAAACTTCTTGAGATATATTTGTTTATTCATTAAAAAGGTGAAAGACATGAAGAGTGGTGTTAAAAAAATTACAAAGAAATCTCAAAAAATTGATAATTCTCAAGTGAAAAAACTTATCAAAACGTTAAATGAAAAGCAAAAGAATTATATTCAGCTGGGATTAAAAGATGCTCAAAATGGAGAGTATCTTTTAACTGTTTTCCATCTAAACCCTTCTAAAAAATTAAATATTCTTCAAGCTGCTGCAGAAGTTGCTGCAGAGTCTTCAACAGGAACAAATTTCCCTGTTAAAACAGAAACAGCTTTCTCAAGAGAATTAAATGCCTTAGTTTATCAAGTTGATTTGAAAAGAAATCTTGTTTGGATTGCTTACCCTTGGAGAATTTTTGACAGGGGCGGGAATGTACAAAATATTTTAACATTCATTGTTGGAAATGTTTTAGGTATGAAAGAAGTTGACGGATTAAAACTTCTTGATGTCTGGTTTCCTTCATCAATGCTTGAGCATTACGACGGACCAAGCTACACCTTGGAAGATATGAGAAAATACCTTAATGTTTATGGACGTCCAATTCTTGGAACAATAATCAAACCTAAGATTGGACTAACTGCTGCAGAATATGCTGAAGTTTGTTATGATTTCTGGGTTGGAGGCGGAGATTTTGTTAAGAACGATGAACCCCAGGCAGATCAAGATTTTTGCAGATATGAACAAATGGTTAAGTTTGTAAAAGAAGCAATGGACAAAGCAGTTAAAAAAACAGGAAATAAAAAAGTTCATTCATTTAATGTTTCTTCTCCGGATTTTGATACTATGATTAAAAGATGCGAAACAATTCGAAATGCAGGATTTGAAAAAGGAAGTTATGCGTTTTTAATCGATGGAATAACTGCTGGATGGATGGCTGTTCAAACTCTTCGAAGAAGATATCCTGATGTCTTCATTCATTTCCATAGGGCAGGACATGGAGGATTCACTCGTCCTGAAAATCCCTTTGGATTTTCGGTATTAGTTCTTTCTAAATTTGCAAGACTCGCGGGCGCTTCGGGAATTCACACAGGAACAGCAGGTGTTGGAAAAATGAAAGGAAGCCCTAAAGAGGATATCACTGCTGCAAATAATATTTTGAAACTCAGTTCACAAGGGCATTTCTTTCAGCAAAACTGGGGACAAATTCCTGCTAAAGATGAAGATTTAATTAGATTAGTAAATGAAGATTATGCAAACCATTTAATTCTCAACGATGATTCTTGGCGCGGAATGAAAAAATGCTGTCCAATTATTTCTGGAGGCTTAAACCCCACACTTCTTAAGCCATTTATTGAAGTAATGGGAAATGTTGATTTCATTACAACGATGGGTGCTGGTTGTCATGCTCATCCTCAAGGAACTCGCGCAGGCGCAACAGCTCTTGTTCAAGCATGCGAAGCTTACATGAAAAAAATTGACCTTAATGAATATGCAAAAAATCACAAAGAACTTGCAGACGCAATAAAATTCTTTTCGAAATCCAAAGAAACTGAAAAAGCGGTTAATGCTGAAAAAAATTAGGAATTAAAAATAATAAAATGCCTGGAAAATATCGCGATGCTGTTTTTGTTGTTGTGTATTCTGTTGAAAATCAAATTCCCGAATATCTTTTATTGAAAAGAAAACTGCATTGGAAAGGTTGGGAATTTCCTAAAGGAGGAATTGAAATAAATGAAAAAATTGATGCTGCTGTTCGAAGAGAAATAAAAGAAGAAACGGGGTTAAACATTCTTGGACCATTGGAAAAATTCAGTTATTCCGGAAAGTATGAATACGCTAAAGAAATTTCAAATCGTCCGGGAGTCTTGGGGCAAACATTCAGTCTTTATGCTGCTCAAGTAAAAAAAGGAAAAATAATTCTAGATGAACAAGAGCATGAAGGTTATGAGTGGATGAGATTTGAAGAAGCTGTAAAAAAATTAAGCTGGGAAAACCAGAAAAAGTGCTTAACAATTGTTCATTTCTGGAATCAAAATAAAAGATTAAGAAAAAAAATAAGTTCTAACGGAGCATTATTTCTGGCTGGAAAAGACAGCAAAACCAATGAAGAACTAATGAGTCAAATTCAAAAAGACGAAGAAATATTTCACACTTCTGCTGCAGGAAGCCCGTTTGTTAATGTCAAGGGAAAGGCAACAGAAAAAGATATCAAAGAAGCTGCAATTTTCTGCGCTAAATACAGCAGAGATTGGAAGAAGAATAAAAAAGACGTTATTGTGCACTGGTTTAAAGCTCAAGATGTTTACAAAGATAAAAAGATGAAAGACGGAACTTTCGGAGTTAAGAAATTTAAAACAATTCTAGTGAAAAAACAGGAAATTGAAAACTTTAAAGATTAATCAGATAAGAGTTAAAAACCCTTAACTCTTAATTATTCTATGGAAAATGAAAACTTATTTGTAGACAATGAAAAGCTGATAAAGGAATTCGGCGCTAGCAGAGCTTCTCAATTAAAAGATATCCCTGATTGCTACACTTTCAAAAAAGGATTAATCTATTCTCACAGAGATTTTGATAAATTCTTTAGTGCTTTGAAAAAAGGAGAAAAATGCGCAATTCTTTCCGGAGTTAATGCATCTGGAACACTTCATTTAGGACACAAAGTTGTTTTTGACACCAACCTTTATTTTCAAAAAGAATACGGAGTTCCTGTTTTTGTTCCAATCTCCGACGATGAAAGTTATGTTGCTGGAAAAGTGGAAAGCCAGGAGAAAGCATTGGAATTTTCCAAACAATTAGCAAGACAATTTTTAGCTTACGGATTCGACCCAAAAAAAACTTATTTTATTATTGACCAGATTTACACAAACATTTACAATCTTGCAATAAAACTTTCAAAAAAAGTTAATTATTCTGAAATCAAAGCAACTTACGGATATCCTCCTAGCACAAACATAGGATTGCATTTTTATCC
>CAYQOY010000015.1:7320-8789 GCA_964419275.1 Candidatus Woesearchaeota archaeon | reverse complement strand
ATGGGCACGGAGGGAATCGAACCCCCAGCTGATGGTCTGGAGCCATCTATTTTGCCATTAAACTACGCACCCAGCTACTAATATATGAAATTTGCAAGGATCCCATATAATTAATATATAAAATCAGATAAATTCAAGCTTTAAAGCTTTTTGTCAAGAAGTTTTATTTCTTTGATTTCTTCATCTGAAACAGCAGCACCCTTTGAGCGCATTGCATAAAGAGCTGCATCAAGGAGTTCAGAATTTTTTATGTTAAGCAAGCCTTTTTTGTAAGCAATATAAACCAACTCTGTTGACCTTAAGAAATTAAATCCCTTGAAATATTTGTATTCTTCCTTGTTGAATTTTATTTTTATGTGAAGTTTTTTTTCTAGAAGTTCTTTCAAGTTTTCCGGTTTTTCGCAAAGCATTCTTGTTGTTCGTTCATCTGTTGCAATAACAACTTCATTTTCTGGAGTTTTCTCTTTTATAATCTGTGCTAGTGCGAGGCAAGAAGCTTCACCAGAGTCTATAAGGTGTACTTTTCTTTTTTCTTTGTAAAAATCCCCGTCAAAAATGCCATTAGCAATGTCTAAATATTCTTGAGTTTTTTTTGAAACTTCTTTTTTTGAAATTCCAATTGATTCAGGATCTTCCAGTATTTTTCTATCGCACAAATCTTTTAATTGCAATGCTTCAAGTTTGAATCTTCGTATGTTCATCGGCTTGTAGATTATTTCTTCTTTGACTTCTTCAGTTACAATAAATTTTCCCTTGAAAATTGATTTCAAATCAGCAATCTCTTCTAAAAGCCCGTTCATCGCAAAGCTAATTAATGTGCTTGAATCGAAAACCAAAATTTTTTGTGAACTCATTTTATTCATTGAAGTGATTTTATCTGAAAAAATCCATCGCAAGTTTAATTCGTGATTTAACATCAACTGTTTTTCCTAAGTCTGAATAAGGAAATTCTTTTCCTCCAGCGTAGCTAGCGAGTTCCCAAACGCTAACACCGAGGAGTTTAGCTGTTTTTTCCATGGAAATTCCGTGTTCATAAATTTTAGAAGCTTTATTTATCGAAGCTTTTCTGAAAACATCTTGCACATTCTCTTTTAATCCTCCGGAAAGTTTGTCAATTATTTTTCTTATGTTTTCAATATGCTCTCTGAATTTTTGGTCATCATCTTTTTCCAAGTCAATGATTATTTTGTCAATTTCAATAAGGTAGTCTTTGTAGAACTTATCCCACCCAGAAAGTTTTCGATAATCTTCTTTTGAAAGAATTTTACTCAATGAATAAACAATTACTGCCACAGCAATTCTATCAGAATCTTGCAAAAGTGAGGCGCTGTTCATTGTTTGATTACTTAATGAATTAATCTTCGCTGAATCTCCTCTTCCCACAGCCTCTTTTGTTTCCTTGAAAATTCTCAACAAATTTTCTCGTTCAATCATTTATTAAATAATAAAAAGTCATTAATAAAATTATC
>CAYQOY010000015.1:0-7220 GCA_964419275.1 Candidatus Woesearchaeota archaeon | reverse complement strand
AAAAGATTAGTTTTTTATAATCGCTTTGACAGATATTGTCATGGGAAATGTGTTGCTGGATACAAATTTTATTCTTTCGTGCGTCGCGCAGAAAATAGAATTTTTTGAACAGATACAATCAATGGGGCATAAAATAATAATCCCTGAAGAAGTCATAAAAGAAATTGTTTCAATTAGCACTTCCAACAAGGCATTAAGATTCAGAACTGCTGCAAAGCTTTCCTTGATGATTCTTGAAAATGAAACATTCATTAAAATCAGATTGGGAACTCGAGATGTCGACAAAGGAATAAAGAAACTAGCTGAAGAAGACAACAAACTGATAATAGCAACACTAGATCGAGCAATTAAAAAAAGCAACAAAAACAAGAATCTAGTCATCAGAAACAAGAAAAAGCTGGAAATTATTTAGAATTTCCTCGTAAAACAAAAAGAAAAATCTTTTAAATCCTACTCGCGCAATACATAAGCTTTAAAAAGCAATTTCACTACAAATTTTAAAATGTTCTATATAACCGAAGTTGAAGATTACATAAGAGTAGAGCCAAAATTGTTAGGCCTTCCTACTAAAGAAGCTGTAGAAAATCAGCTCAAAGAAACTTATGCAAACTATTACGACAAAGAAATGGGCAAGGCAATAGCAGTTATAGAGGTTCTTAAAATCGGCGAAGGAGTTATTATTCCTGGAGATGGAGCGGTTTATTACAATTCAAATTTCAAATTACTTGCTTGGAAACCAGAATTGCAAGAATTGGTTTTCGGAACAATCCCTGAAATTGCAACTTTCGGAGCATTCATTGATATGGGTGTTATGAGAGGAATGATCCACGTAAGTCAAACAATGGATGATTATGTAAGTTTCAGCAAAGCAAACTCTCTTGTTGGAAAAGCAAGCAAGAGAAGCCTTAAACAAGGAGATTTGTGCTTAGCTAGAATTGTCGCTTTAAGTCATAAAGGAGATGTTGTTAAAATTGGATTAACAATGAGACAACCAGGACTTGGAAGACTTGACTGGATAAAAGAAGATAAGATTAAGAAGGAAAGAAGCGCTAAGAAAGCAACAGCTGAAACTGAAGCAAAAACCGATAAAAAGAAAAAGGAAACTAAAAAGAAATAAATATCAAAATGGCAAAACAAAAAGCTTGCAGAATCTGCAATACAATTTATGAAGGAGACAAATGCACAAATTGCGGCTCTAAAGAATCAATTGAAGGTTTCAAAGGTAGAATTGTTGTTGTAAACCCTGAAAAATCAGAAATCGCTCAAAAAATAGGAATTAAACAAAAAGGAAACTTTGCTATAAAGGCAAGATAACAATACAAAATGGAAAAAGCAGAAATAATCGAAAAAAAGCACAATATCTTATTCAATAGAGAAGAAATTAGAGTAGCTGTAGAATCTGATTCTTCAATCAGTTTTCCACAAGCTTACAAGATAATTTCTGAAAACTTCAAATCTCCTGAAGAAAACATCAAAGTTGAAAGCATTCAAGGAAAATTCGGCTCTAAGAAGTTCATAATTTCAGCTAAAATCTATGTTTCTCCAGAAGAAAAACAAAGAATTGAACCAAAAGCTAAACAACCAAAGAAGAAATAAATTTAATCAATAAAACCAAAAAATAACATGGCAAAAAAACAAAAGGTAGTAAAGAAGGGAAAAAAACCAAAGAAAAATCAACCAACTAGCAAGAAATATTCAAAATACAAGATTTCTGGAGATAAAGTTGAACGAGCAGCAACCTGTCCAAGATGCGGAGTTGGAGTATTCTTGATGGACGCAAAAGACAGAGTTTACTGTGGAAAATGCCATTACTGTGAATTCAAAACAGGTGTAAACAGAGAAGCAATTGCACAAGCACAAGCTCAAAAGCCAGCGCAAAAAACTGACGCAAAACCTGCTCAAAAGAGTTCTGGAAAAAAGTAAATCTTAATTTATTTTATCCAATTATTTCATAAGAATACCTTAGAATATTATCACTGGGCAAGAAAAATCCAAAAATAGTTTTTGAAATCAGTCTTAATAAGCCCCAAATAATTTTTTATAATAAGTGATTATAACCCTGGGAGATTCTTCAAGCCTACAAAAAGTTGACCTGAAGCCTCTCCTGGGGAAAAAGAGGTGATATTATATCCAACAGAAACCTGTATTTAAATGTTTCGGTTTTGTTACCTTTTAGAAATGACAACCGTTAGTAAACTAATAGTAGTAACTTTTAATTATTTTTTTATGCACTACAATGCTTAAATTTAGCCACTACAAGCATTTTCCAGGGTTAAATTCTTGGAAAATTTCCAATATTTATAGTCTACACAGTTTTATAAATTCTACTTGTATAGAAAAAACATGGAAGAGAGTGTGAAAAACAAGTTTAATCAAGAGCAATTGCATGATATTTTGTTTAGCAGAGAGATTGGATGGCAAGAAATCATTTACGATTTGATTAACACAGAACAATTAGATCCTTGGGACATTAATATTTCCATTTTAGCAGACAAATATTTGCAAAAAATCAAAGAACTTGAAGAAGATTTCTTTATTTCCAGCAAGGTTTTGCTGGCAGCTGCATTTCTTTTAAGAATTAAAACAGAAACTTTGCTCAACAAATATGTTAGCAGCATTGATGAAATTCTTTTTGGCAAAAAAGCAGAAGAAAACCTTATTGAGGAAATGGATTTTGACAATGAAGACATTCCTGCTTTGATTCCAAGCAGTCCTCTTCCAAGATTCAGAAAAGTTAGCCTTCAAGAGCTGATGGAATCTCTTGGAAAAGCAATTGTAACAGAAAACAGAAGAATCAAAAAAGAAATTTCCAGTCATAACTTCTTGAAACAAGCAGCGATTTTTGTTCCAAAAAACAAATTTGTTATGAAAGACAAAATGAATGAGGTTTCTCAAAAGATGAGAGACTATTACTCTTCTCACGGACTCAACAGAGTTTCTTTCAATGAACTAATAGGAAAAAATATGGAAGAAAGGATAATTTCTTTTGTGATGCTGCTTCATTTGGAAAACCAAAGGAAAATCTGGCTTGAACAGCCTGTTCATTTCGGTGAAATCTACATCTGGCCAAGAAAACTTTACTTAAAGCACAATCCAAATTTATTTGAAGATTTAATTCAAGAAAACGCTCAATACAATTTTGGTGAAGAAGAAGACGGGGAAATCTATGATGAGGAAGATTTAAAACCAGAAAAAGAAGAGATAGATGGTTTTGAAGAGTTTGAAGAAGCAAGCGAGGAAAAATAAAATGAAAGTAGGAGTACTTTTTTCAGGAGGAAAAGATTCAGTATTTGCAACTTATACTTTAAAGAATTCTGGAAATGAAATTTCTTGCCTTTTAACCATGATTCCAGAAAACAAAGAAAGTTATATGTTTCATACGCCTTCAATAAACAAAGCAAAATTGCAAGCTCAAGCAATGGGCATCCCTATTATAACTGAAAAAACCCCTGGAAAAAAAGAAGAAGAGCTTGAAGACTTAGAAAAACTGATTAAAAAAGCAATAAAAAAATACAAAATTCAAGCTGTTGCAACCGGAGCGATTGAATCTGTTTATCAATCATCCAGAATCCAGAAAATCTGCGACAAGCTTGGAGTGCAATGTCTTAATCCTCTCTGGCATAAAAATCCTGAAAAATATTGGGATGAATTGCTTTCAAATAATTTTGAGGTAACTGTCATTGGAGTTGCTTCGTGGGGATTAAAGCAAGAATGGCTTGGCAAGAAAATCGACAAATCAAGTTTAAATGAAATAAAAAAACTCCAAAAAGAATTTAATTTTCATCTTGGCTTTGAAGGCGGCGAAGCAGAGACATTTGTAACAGATTGCCCTCTTTTCAAAAAGAAGATTAACATTTTGAAAGGAAAAAAGATTTGGGAAGGCAGCAGCGGAGTTTATATTATCACAAAAACAGAATTTATTGAGAAGTGAAATTGAAATTAAAGGAAGATTAAATCTTCAGCGCAGATTCTTTTCCGCTTTCCATGTCTTTGACAACAAATTTTTTACTCTTAACTTCTTTCTCCCCGACAAAAACAACTTTGTTTATTGAATAAGCATTTGCGTATTCCAATGCCTTGGATGGTTTTCCATAAAATAAGGAAACTGCAAAGCCTTTTTTTCTGAGTTTTTGCGAAAGCGCGATTGCTTGTCTGTCTTCATTTATTGAAATAATCAAATAATTATCTTTTTTTGTATCCACTTCAGCGAGAATCGAAAGTCTTTCTAGTCCAAAAGAAATTCCAGTGCAAGGAACTCCATTGAAAGTGTAGCTTCCTCCCCCAGCAAGGGTTTCTTTGATTCCTTTTGCTTTGATTTCAAAAACATTTCCATCGTAATAACTCAATCCCCTAACAATTGTTGGAGAGAACTTGATTTCAAATCCATAGCTTCTGCAATAATCCATCAAGCTGATTATTTTTTTGTAGCTTTCAAATTTCGAGAAATAAGATTCACCTTTTTTCAACAAATCAATTATTTTTTCAGCGCCTAATTTTTTCAAATTTTCTTTTAGCTCTTTTTCAGAAATCTTGTCGTACTTGTCAATTTCTCTTAAAACCTGCTCGCGATTTTCCATTTTCACTTTTTCAGATTCAAGAATTTCATTAAGCAATTGTCTGTTATTAACAAGAATAATCGGATTTAGTTTAACTGCCTGGAAAATGTCATTTATTGCTGAAAGAACTTCTGCTTCTTGTCTTGGCTCTGCGCCAGCAACATCAACATCGCACTGAATAAATTGCCTGAATCTTGCAGCTCCGGTGGGCTCATCTCTAAACACAGGCCCTATTTCATATCTTTTGTATGGAAGCTTTTTGTTTTCAATAAGTCTCTTTAACTGGAAAGTGAATTCGTATCTCAATGCCAGCTCTCTTTTTCCCTTGTCTTTCAAGGTGAAAATGTCAGAAACAGCTTCATCATTTTTGTTGTCTCCTCTGACAAATTCTTCATATTCAATAACAGGGGTTTCAGCAGGCTCAAATCCGTATTTATTGAAAGTTTCCACTATAATTTTTTGCATCTCTGCTCGTTTGCGAGCTTCTTGTCCGGAATAATCTCGGAATCCTTTAACAGGTTCGGTTTTCATGTTAATTTTTCTCCCAACGATTTCAAAATCCCCTTAGACTAATTTAATTTAAACTATTATTTAAGACTTTCTTATCTCGCGTTTTTTGTTCATTTATTCGTGGTAATTAAGTTTATAATCCAAGATTATTTAGCTAAAAAGATGTCTGTTAGAAAAAACCGTCAGGCAAGCGATATAAACTTCTTAGAAGCAGATGTCAAGGCTGATTTTTACACTGCTAAAAAACAAATAGAATCTGCAGGGTATTTTATTCCTCATTCAAAAGAATTAATTGAAGCGCGATTGCGGTGTTCTATTTCTGAAGACAATCCTCTGGCGGATAACACTGAAATTAGATATTCTTGGACAAGAGATTTTTCAATTTATGTTCCTGGAGAAAATGGAATTTATATCTCAAAAAGCAATAATTCGCCAATAATCAAGAATGATAAGCCCTGGTTTAACCAAAAAGGGCATATGTGGCCATATGAACAAAATAGATATGATGAAAAAAGCATGTTCTTAGATGAGGAGACTCTACCCCAAATTTTAGCTAATTCAATTTTAATTGAAAATCCAAAATCTGAATTAGATGTGATAAGACTAGAAATTTATACAAATGAATTTGGGAAAGATCTTGTAACAAATTATTTGTTTGGGGAAGAAACTGCAGTGAAATATGGAGAATTATTAGAACAGTTGGTGGGAAGGGAAAGAAAGTTTATTCATTTGGAATTGGAGAAATCAGAAAAGCCTTATACTCGGCAACTTTGTTTGGGAAACATCCTTACAACAAATAACATAATTACAAACAAATGCCATTTACATGGGGGTGCTTTTGGCTCGCCTGACGCAAGAATGATTGGGTTAAAATAGAATCTTAATAATTTATTTGTTAAATTCTAAAATATAGTCAAGACTTCTCTTTTTTTCATGGATTTTAGCAGCACACACCCTATTTTTAGAATCTAATTGAAATTTTCCCAACTCATAATCAGTGCAATCTGAAATTGTTACTCGATAGGCAGAGGTTCTTTGTAACAACTCAGAGTTCATTATTTGAGGAAAGTAAAATTCCCCAAAATTATTCAAACATCTAGATTCAATGTAAACATTTCCATCGCCTTCTTCAAAGGATTTCATAACGTGCTCAATTATTTGATTTTGTTCTCTTTCTTGTTCTTCTGGAGTTTTTCCTTGGAAATATCTTTTGCAATATTTTATTTCTTGAGGGGTTATTGAAAAATTCATTTTTACTTTAATTTTTCTTCTAAATTTATTTTGCATGCCGGAGCTCTAAGAACAGTATTTTCTTGTGCAGGTTTGAAATCTCCAACCCAATATTTTATTTTTTCGTCAGAGATTTTCTCAGCGAGAACTCGGTAAGTAGCACAAAGTCCCTTGTCTTCCTCGCTAAATTCTCGGGATTCTACCCAATCTCCAGAGTTTCCAACACTAGGGCGATATATGAAAATACATCCGTAAAGTCTAGAACAATCTTTAATGTCTTTAATTATGCTATTAACCCTTTTTTCTCTTTCTTTTGGTGAAAATTGTTCTAAATAAGCTTGAGAGTATTCGGGGTCTTTATCCGATGCTTGGTCAATTAACCTTTTAGAGTTCATTTTTTAACAAGACCAGTCTCCTTCATGACGGTCAATAATATCTTGTAAATACTCTTTAATTTCTTTTAATTCCTCTAAAGAAGCTTTTGAAGCAATGTAAAAAATATCATCTTCCAAAGAATTTTCTAAGTCTAACATTTGTTTTCCAATTTCTGCATTCGATTCGTTTCTAACTGTAGCATAAATGAATTTTCTTGTTAGGTTATATCTAGGTTCTCCTACAAGCAAGCCCATTTTTCCACCTTCGACCTTATATGCCGAAGCTTCTTCAAATTCTTTTTTGGTTATTTCCGAGGGAATGACTTCTTTGCCTGTTCTCAAATCTTTAACTCCCTTAAAAATAAATAAATTTGTTCCCATTATCAATGCACGAGTAAGATTTCTTTGTATCCTTGCCCTTTCTTCTTCTCTTTGCTCGTGAAATAAAAATCTTCTAAAATATTTATCTGAATTTCTTTTGTCTTCTGCAGAGATAATTTCATCTAAATTTTGGTTCATTTTTACTTTTTATAAGGGGTCAAAACCAAAT
>CAYQOY010000014.1:1241-9656 GCA_964419275.1 Candidatus Woesearchaeota archaeon | reverse complement strand
AGGTTAGGAATTACGTTGAAACATGATCCTTTTGGAAGATCTCATCAAGCAAAAGGGTTAGTATTAAGCAAGTTTCAATTAGAAGCTAAACAGCCAAATTCTGCTATGAGAAAATGTTGTAGAGTTCAGTTGATTAAAACAGGAAAACCAGTGGGAGCATTTATTCCAGGAAATCTTGCTCAAAAATTTATTGAAGAACACGACGAGGTTTTAATAGAAAGAATTGGAGGTAAACAAGGAAAAACTAAAGGAGATCTTTCAGGAGTTAGATTTGCAGTTATTAAAGTAAATGACCAACCATTAAGAAGACTGGTTAAAGGTAAAATAGAAAAGGGTAGAAGATAAAATGGCAAAAGAATCACTTAATTTCAAATTTAAAATATTCGATAAATACGAATCTGAAAACATCGAGATAAAAGACCCCGGATTAAGAAATGTGATTAATCTTAATCAAAAGCTCATTATAAAAACACAAGGAAAAAATGTTCAAAGATTTGGACAATCCAAGATTCACATTGTTGAAAGATTAATGAACCGACTTGCTGTTGCTGGACACAGAGGTAAAAAACATAAAATTGCTTTTGGACGCTCCAGTGGAAAATATACTACAAACATGAAAACAGTTCTTGAAGCATTTGATATGATTGAAAAGAAAACAGGAAAAAATCCTGTTGAAATTCTTGTGAGAGCAATTGAAAATTCTGCTCCAAGAGATGAAATCACAGTCATTGAATATGGTGGAGCTAGATACCCTCAGGCGGTAGATGTTGCACCATTAAGAAGAGTAAATCTTGCTTTGAGATGGCTTGTTCACGGTTCTTCAGATAAGGCTTTCAACAAAAAGAAAACCATTGCTCAAGGACTTGCAGAAGAGATTGTTATGGCTGCGGAAGGCAATGGAGAAAGTTTTGCATTGAGAAAAAAGAACGAGTCTGAAAAACAAGCAGATAGCGCACGATAAAATTAAGAACTCTTAATTTTATTAAACACCACAAATAAAACAAATATTTGCTAATCAAAAATAAAAAAATAACATGGCAGAAAAAGAAACACAATTCCAAAAAATACAAAGACTTAGTAGCAAGCAGGCAAATATTAGAAACATCGCTACAAGCGCGCACATTCACCACGGAAAAACAGCTTTAACTGATAATTTGCTGGCTGCATCTGGTTACATGGCTGCAAAAAACGCAGGTGACTTAGAAGGCGGAATGGCAACTTGGCAACATGCTGATGAGCAAGAAAGATTAATGACTGTTGACGCTGCAAATGTTTCAATGGTTCACGATTACCACGGAGAAGAATATTTAATTAATTTAATTGATACTCCCGGACACGTTGATTTCTCTGGAAATGTTACAAGAGCTATGAGAGCTATCGACGGAACAATTGTTCTTGTTTGTGCAAGCGAAGGAATCATGCCTCAAACAGAAACAGTCATCAAACAAGCACTAAGAGAAAGAGTAAAACCGGTTTTGTTTATCAATAAAGTGGACAGATTAATCAAAGAATTGAAATTAACTCCTGAAGGAATGCAAGAAAGATTTGGAAAGATAATTATGGAGTTCAACACCCTCATCGAACAAATTGCTGAAAAAGAATTCAAACAAAAATGGAAAGTAAATGTTCAAGATGGAAGTGTTGCATTCGGAAGCGCAAAAGAAAATTGGGCAATGTCAATTCCATTCATGAAGAAAAAGGGAATCACCTTCAAAGATATCTTCGCTTTGTATGAAATGAATGAAGAGCAAAGAAAGGACTGGGTTTGGAAAAACGCACCTCTTTATGAAGTTCTTCTTGACATGGTAGTTGGACATCTTCCTAACCCTCTAGAAGCTCAAAAATACAGAATTTCAAAAATTTGGAAAGGAGACATTGAAAGCGAACTTGGAAAAAATCTTATTAATTGCGATCCAAAGGGAAAGCCTGCATTTGTTATCACAAGAATTGTTATTGACCCTCGTTCTGGAAAAGAAATTTCAGCAGGTAGATTATTCTCAGGAACACTTCACGTCGGTGATGAAGTTTATCTTAATTTAGAAAAGAAAAAACAAAAGATTCAGCAAATATTAATTTATAATGGTATTAAACCAGAACAACTTGAATCCATCGGACCAGGAAATGTCCTTGCTGTTTCTGGAATTACCAGTGAAGCTGGAGAAACTTTAACCTTAGAACCTGAAACACCTTTCGAAGAACTAAAGCACATTTTTGAACCAGTTATTACTAAAGCAATTGAAGTTACAAAAACAGCAGACTTGCCTAAACTTGTTGAAATCTTAAAGAAAGTTGCAAAAGAAGATCCTTCTGTTAAGGTTCAAATCAATGAAGAAACAGGAGAAAGTTTAATCTCAGGTATGGGAGAATTGCACTTAGAGATTATTGAAAACAGAATTAGAACTGAAAAAGGATTGGATATTAAAACATCTTCTCCAATTGTTGTTTATAGAGAAACAGTTGCAAAAGAATCTCCAGCAGTTGAAGGAAGAAGCCCAAACAAACACAACAGCTTCTTTATCAAAGTTCAACCTTTAGATGATGCTCTTTACAATGCAGTGATGAATGGAGAAATTCCTGAAGGAAGAATTAAGAAAAAGAATCAAGAGATGGCTAATAAGCTTACAGACTTGGGGTGGACAGGAGATGAGATAAGAAACATAAGAGATGTCTACAAAGGAAACATATTCACAGAAGAAACCAGAGGAGAAGTTCACATGAATGAAGTTATTGAAATGATTCTCGACGCATTTGAAATGGTTGTCGACCAAGGCCCATTAGCTAGAGAACCTTGCACAAAAATGAAAGTTTCCTTGATTGATGTTAAACTTCACGAAGACGCAATTCACCGTGGACCAGCACAAGTTTATCCTGCTGTAAGAGAATCTGTCTCTGAAGCAATGAAGCAAGGAAATGCTTGTTTGTTTGAACCATTACAGGTACATGTTATTGATGTTCCAGACAGATTTATGGGAGGAATCACAAAGCTCGTCGGAAGCAAGAGAGGACAACTATTAGAAGTGAGACAAGATATGGGCAATGCAGAAATTGAAGCAAAAATTCCCGTCGCTGAAATGATTGGATGGAGCAATGATTTGCGTTCAGAAACAGAAGGAAGAGGAGTCTCTTCGCTGAAAGACCAGTTATTTGAGAAAGTTCCTTCGGGAATGCAAGCAGAAATAATCAGAAAAATCAGAGAAAGAAAAGGATTGTCTGAAAATCAATAAAAATTAAATTCGTCGACAAACACAAAATAATAGAAAACTTTATAAATATACTTTTTTATTAAAACATACTTAAAATAATACAAAAAACAAAATGGCAAGAGAAAAACCAAACATGAATGTTGTCTTTGTTGGACACGTTGATGCAGGAAAATCAACCACAGTTGGAAGAATTCTTTTCGATAGTGGAGTTGTTTCTGAACAGGAAATGACAAAGCTTAGACAAGAAGCTGAAAAATACGGAAAGCGTGGTTTTGAATTCGCATATGTTATGGATCAAATTAGAGAATCAAGAGAAAGAGGAGTTACAATTGACTTAGCTTACAAAAAGATTATGACTCCAAAATATCAAGTTACAATCATTGATGCACCTGGACACAGAGACTTCGTTAAGAATATGATTACAGGTACTTCTCAAGCAGATGCTGCATTCTTAGTTATTTCTGCTCCATCAGGAGTTCAACCACAAACCAAAGAACACTTATGGCTTTTGAGAACAATGGGACTTCAAAACTTATGCATTGTTATTAACAAAATGGACGCTGTTGAATACAAAGAAGAAACATTCAATAAAGTAAAAGAAGAAGTAAGCAATGTTGTTAAGAGTGTTGGATACAAACTTGAAAAAGTTACATTTATTGCTTCATCTGGTATTGAAGGAGATAATGTTGTTAAGAAATCTAGTAAAATGCCTTGGTATAAAGGGCCTACTATTATTGAACAAATTGATTTGTTCCCACAACCAGAACTTCCAACAGGATTACCAATGAGAATGCCTGTTCAGGATGTTTATGAAATTACTGGTATTGGAACAGTTCCTGTAGGAAAAGTTGAAACAGGAATTATGAAAGTAGGACAAAAAATTAAGGTATTGCCAGGAAGAACAGGTAAAGGAATTGATGGTGAAATCAGAACAATTGAAATGCACCACGAATCAATGCCTGAAGCACTTGCTGGAGATAATGTTGGAGTTAACATCAGAGGAGTTGGAAAGAAAGACATTGCAAGAGGAGACGTTATCTGCGCTGCAGACAAGCCTGTTCCAATTGTAGAAGAATTCATCGCTCAAATTGCTGTTATCAACCACCCAACAGTATTAGCAAAAGGTTACACACCAGTATTCCATGTTCACACAGCTCAGGTTCCATGCCAATTTGTTGAACTTTTAGAACAAATTGACCCAAGAACAGGACAAGTTATGAAACAAAACCCTGACTTCTTGAAGAACGGAGATGTTGCTAAAGTAAAGATTCGCCCACAAGGAAATCTTTGTATGGAAACACAAAAAGACAACCAGTTTATGGCAAGATTCGCAGTTAGAGATGCTGGACAAACTGTTGCTGCAGGTGTTTGCATTGAAATAACAAAGAAGAAAGAGTAAATACTCTTTTTTATTTCTTTTTTAATTAATAGTTATTTAGAAATCTGTTGAATTTATAAAATATAATACTCTCTTCCTTGTTTCCATTCATCTTCAACAACTATTTCATTTCCATAAGGTTTGATTCCTATAACTGGTGCCGTATAATGACATAAATCAAGTTCTCCGCCTAATGGATTCTGAGAATCCACTAAAAAAGGCTTATCTCCTCGGAAAACCAAATTGTAAGCATGCGGACCTCTTTCTCCTTTTTCTGTCATTAAGTATCCTTCAGCAATCAAGTAAGAAGGATCTTTTTCATCTCTTTGGGCAAAAAGATGGGTTAAAACTGCATGCTCAAAGCACATACCCTCACCTTTGTTTAAAACTTCGGAAAAGTTAGCTTTGCATTCAATAAATTTATCTAGGGGGATTCTAAATGATTTGTAAATAGGTGTTAAAGGAATCTTTCCGAGAGAACACTTTGAAAGGGAATGGACTCGGTTACAAATATTTTCTAAATCATCCAAAACATACACAGAATTTCCATTTTGAATAATATCTCCCGGGTTTAATTTTTTTATTACAGCTGTGGGATATTGTTCTGCTAAACTTTCTAAATATTGTTTTATTTCCTCGGGATTAGTTATTACTCTAGAACTCTCGTTAAATCTATTTGCATTTTCACTCTGTGTTATCTCTTCTAGGGTCATTTTGTTTTTTTAACAGAACCTTCTAAAATTACCTCTTTCTTGCCAATTCTTGAAACTGTTATTTCTTCACCAAAGACATATCCTTCTCTTTTCATCCAGTCAAGCAAGCAAAACGCTTTTTCCAGCCTATCACTTTCTTGGCTGCAAGGGTAAGGAACCTGGCTTAAACCAAAAAGAAAGTTTCCAGAACGTCCCTCTTCTGCTGATTCTTGAATTTGCGCGATAACATCTGGCAATCCCGGAACACGATTATTATAAGAAACATTCATTCTTACAACGTTTTCTAGATGCCGATAAAGTTTTGGCTCATCTAATGAAAAATTCATTTGATTTGCAAAATACTGAATTAAAATGCATTTCTCCTTTCCATCAAGAGTAATTTCTCTTTTTGGAAGATATTTAATTTCCTTAGAAGAATCTAATGAGATAGAAAGAGGCTGCCCAAGAGTATAAGAAATTTTTATTTGTCTTTCTAATTCATCTTTTTCTTCTTGAGATTTGCCATCCCAATAAGATTTACATACTTTATCGCTGAGTATTTTTCTACGTCCCATGAATCATTCTGAATCTTAGAGGTATTTAAATATTTCTATTTGTAACTACTTATTAGTTACATTAAATCAATAAAGAAAGTTATAAAAATCTGAAAACTCTTTTTACTTTTCATGCGCAAAAAAAGAGGCTTTTTTTATTTAGGGTTAATTATCTCACTTGCAGGGGTGGTGATTTTATTTAACAGTCTAAGAATAAATGGCTTTGCTATTTCGGAAACATTCAATGATTTTCAATCTTATCTTTTTCCCTTAATATTATTCTTTGGGGGAATTTTAATTGCAAGTGCTGGAAATACCTTAGAAAAAACAATCTTGGAGCCAGATGTAAACGAACAGAATAGACAAGATGCTAGAAAACAAGGAAGAAAAGCTAGACGATTGCGTGAGGAAATATTAAAATTCAATAAAGAAATCGAGGAATTTAGCAAAAGAGATAGCAAATACAGCCCCCCCGATTATTATAACGCAATAAAAAATTATTCCGAGAGCATAAAAGAGTTAACAGAACTGTTACATGATTCTTTTCAAATGCCAGAGCAAGCAACTCAAGGTTACAAAAAATATGAGGAAGTTAAAGACAAATCTGTTTCAAGAATTTTAAGAAATTTGAAAAAAGACATTCTTGGAAACAGAAAAGCTTTTAGCACAAACCCCCAAGCAAGTGAAATTGCAGAAATGATCTATTATCTGCAAGAATTGAAAAATAGGGGATTAATCAAAGACGATATCCCTTCTATGAATCATTTTACTCAAGTTTATTCTAAAAAGTCTAAGACTTTCCCTGTTTCTGCATTGCCAAAAGGAACTATTCTAATCAGTTCTTTGCCAGATAAAAGCAATTATTTCAGGTATAGTCAATTTGTTAATAATCCTAAATTTAAAGATTGCCCAACTGCCAAAGAAGCACTGGAATGCCTTATACAAGAAAGTCCAGAAGCTAGCGCTAGTTCTGTTCCTGAAGAAGTCACTGGAAAAGAATTTGTTCGCTATGCGGGGGTTATTTTAAAAGGTGGGCAAATTCGAGATGCAGATTTATGGGATTTTGGTTCTTTTGTAATAAACCAAGAACCATCTCTGCGAGTTCGAGGGCCGGAAAAGAAACCTGGAAATTTTGTTGTTCCTTCTGCTACAAAAAAATTGCCTTATCTAAAAAGGATACCTCTTGCACTAAAAGGAAACAAAGAGTATCACAATGAATTTGTAATAAAAGATTACAAGGTTAAAGGGGTTTATTTAAATGGGAGTTTATTAAAAGAAGGGTGGAGCACTTTAAGTGAAAAAGAAAAAGAATGCAGAAGAAATATTGTCTCGGAAACGATTGAAACTGTTTCAAAGAATAATTTGCCTTTATATGAATACCAGATAGACATCTCTTCTTCTGGAAAAAAGAAAAGAAATTTTGTTAAGATAAAGGATCCAGAAGCATATGCTCGGTATTTTGAAGACAATTCTTAAAGAGATAAATCCAAAAGAAACCTTTAAAAAAGCTCGCGGACTTGCTATAACGGAAAATATTTATCATCACGATAAATTCACATTCACTTTCAAACTCATGCTACTTTTGCAGATTTGCAAGGCATAACTGGGTATTTGGTAGTACAAGGTGGTAAATATTTCTAAGTGAAATCCTAGATTTCATCAATAAATTAAATCAATAAAAAACACAAAATGGCAAAAATAAGTCCAGTATCAATAAAATATATGATACACGCAAGTTTCATTGTTGAAGGCTTTCTGGAAAAGCCAGACGTAATCGGAGCTCTTTTTGGACAAACAGAAGGACTTCTTGGCGCTGAACTTGAGATGAGGGAACTTCAAAAAGAAGGAAAGATTGGACGAATTGAAGTTGACTTGGAAAAAGACAACAAAAAAACAATTGGAAAAATCAAAATCCCTACAGCTTTAGATCAGTCTGAGACAGCTTTGATTGCTGCAGCAATTGAAACAATTGAAAGAATCGGCCCTTGTGACGCACAAATTGAAACAGAGAAAATTGAAGATGTCAGAGGAAGCAAAAGAGAGTACATTGTCGATCGTGCTAAGAAATTAATGAAAGGACTTCAAGATGGAACAAGCTCAAGAGAGATTTCCAATGAGATCAAGCTTTCAAGCAGAACAGAAGATGTCGTAGAATATGGACCTGAAAAACTTCCAAGCGGAGATTTGTCAGGCAACGAAATCATTGTTGTTGAAGGCAGAGCAGATGTTGTCAATCTTTTAAGAAACGGAGTCTCAAATGTAATTTGCATGAACGGAACAAAGCTTCCAGAAACTATTAGCAAATTAAGTCATGAAAAAGACTTGACTTTGTTTGTTGATGGAGACAGAGCAGGAAAGCTGATAATACAAAATGTTATCACTAATGCTAGAATCAAATACATTGCTGTTGCTCCTAGCGGAACAGAGGTTGAAGAACTCGCTGGAAAAGAAATTCTTCAAGCATTGAGGAAAAAACTTCCAGTGCAAGAATTTTTATATGCAGAGAGAAGGTCTGTTGAAAAGCAGGCCGACTCTTCTGACAGATTTTA
Source organism: Candidatus Woesearchaeota archaeon (assembly GCA_964419275.1). Taxonomy (GTDB): domain Archaea; phylum Nanobdellota; class Nanobdellia; order Pacearchaeales; family GW2011-AR1; genus JAKLIN01. The sequence goes on along the minus strand of CAYQOY010000014.1, from coordinate 1,280 downwards.
CACTCAAAAAACAGAACAAAAACAAGAAAAAGAAGAAGT
>CAYQOY010000014.1:0-1141 GCA_964419275.1 Candidatus Woesearchaeota archaeon | reverse complement strand
AAGAAGAAGTCAAAATAGATGAAGAAAAAATAAAAAAGATATTCAAACAGATTTCTGGAACAGGAAACGCGATTATTTTAGATAATAACATGATTGAAACAAAAAAAGTCAGCGCACGCGCATTGACAACTTTCTTGAAACGAACCAATCAGCGCGTTGGAGCAATTGTTATCGACGGAACAGCTACAAAAACATTAATAGAAGCTGCAGAGCAAATAGGTTGCAAGGCAATTGCAGCAAAGAATTTCTCAGCAACAAGCTTGAAATTGAAATTATTTAGTTTTTAATTTAAAATAAGTTTAAATAATCTGAATTTCTATTTAGTTGACAATGAAAAAGGTGTTAATTGGCTTATTTGTTTGCTTGGCTTTAAGCTCTTTGATTTTAATTCAAGGGGCAGGTGAGCAACAGGGTTCAGGAAATTCTGTAACAACACAAACAGACACAAGCCTTAAAACGCAAAATTCTGGTGAGGCGAGTGAACTTCAAAACCAGATCTTAACGCAGCTGAAGCTTCAGGTCGGAAACTATTTGTCTGAAAGCGGGATCCAATTGCAAGTACAAACAATGGAAAACAATAGGATTGAACTGAAATCTGGAAATGCTAAAGCAGAAACAGGTTTAGAAATAACTTCTGAAGAAACAACGGGAGGAAAAGTAAAGCTTCAGGTTAAATTAGACAATGGCGAAGGAAGAAACGCTGAAGTTAAGATCATGCCGGAAACAGCCTCTGAAACAGCTCTTGAAAGATTAAGACTAAAAGTTTGTAACGAAGAAAATGATTGTAAAATTGAACTTAAGCAAGTGGGGCAAGGCGAACAAGCTAAATTGGCTTATGAGGTTCAAGCAGAAAGGCACGCTAAGCTATTCGGTTTGTTCAGGACAAAACTTCAAGTAAGAGCGCAAATTGACGCTGAAAACGGAGAAGTTATCCAAACAAAGAAACCTTGGTGGGCATTTTTGACTGTTGACGCTGAAACAGAAGTTGAAGCTGTTGTTTAAACAGCAAACTTATTTTTCTTTTTTATTTTTTCTTTTTTGTTTAAGCTTATAATTGATCTTGACAAAAATGTTTAATAAGCTCGCTGATTGAAACTAAATGATTAACATGATAAAATTTGGACCTGCTGGACTAGGGGCG
>CAYQOY010000013.1:0-10076 GCA_964419275.1 Candidatus Woesearchaeota archaeon | reverse complement strand
TTTGAGCTGGAGTGAGTGAATCAATCTTGATTCCTTTGCTTTCAAGAACTTTTTCAGCTACGAACTTGTCTAGTTTTTCTGGAACATTGTAAAGCTTGTTATCCAATTTTCCTTTGTTGTCAAGAATGTATTTTGCACAAAGAAGCTGAAGCGCAAAGCTCATGTCCATGATTTCAGCGGGATGCCCATCGCCGCAAGCCAAGTTAACCAATCTGCCTTGCCCAAGAAGATTAAGTGTTTTTCCATTTGCTAGTTTGTATCCAACAATGTTGTTTCTTCTAAGAATTTTGCTTTTTGCAATTTTCTCAAGCTGTTCCACAGAAACTTCAACATTGAAATGCCCTGCGTTTGAAAGAATAGCTCCGTCTTTCATTTTTTTGAAATGTTTTTCAGTGATAATTTCTTTGCATCCAGTTGCAGTTATGAAAATGTCTCCGATTTCACAAGCTCGGTCCATAGTCATAACTTTGTAACCATCCATCATTGCCTCGCAGGCTTTAACAGGGTCAATTTCAGTTATAATGACATTTGCAGCAAGCCCCTTGGCTCGAAGAGCAATTCCTTTTCCGCACCAGCCATAACCTGAGACAACCACATTTTTTCCAGCAATATTCAAATTGGTTGTTCTTAATATTCCATCCCAAACAGATTGCCCTGTTCCGTATCTATTATCAAATAAATGCTTGCATTGCCCATCATTAACCATCATCATTGGAAATTTCAATTTGTTTTCTTTTTCCAAAGCTCTTAATCTTTGAAGCCCAGTTGTTGTTTCTTCACAGCCACCGTAAACATTTTTGATAAGCTCAGGCATTTCTTGATGCATAAGTGTAACTAAGTCTCCCCCGTCATCAATTATAATATTTGGACCAAACTTCAATGTTTCTCTTATGTGAGATTTATACTCTTGAGGCGTTGGGTTATACCAAGCAAAAACTTCAATTCCCTCTTTTGCCAAAGCAGCGCAAATGTCATCTCTAGTTGAAAGAGGATTGCTTCCAGTGACTCTTACATGTGCGCCTGCGCTTTTGAAAACTTTTGCGAGATAAGCTGTTTTAGCCTCGAGGTGAACAGAAATCGCAACCTTAACTCCTTTGAATGGCTGAGTTCTTTTGAATTCTTTTTCAAGCTTAGAAAGAATAGGCATATTAGAAATGACCCACTGAATTTTTCTTTGTCCTTCTGGAGCAAGATTAATGTCCTTTATTGCATAAGGCATAGGTTAATTAGAATTTTGTATTTTTTAAAGATTAAGGTAGTGAAAAAGTAGAAACAGGTGTAAGGGTGAAAGGAGGGAATCGAACCCTCGTCTTGCGGACCACAACCGCACATTTTTCCATTAAACTACATTCACCATGAAATTATTCTGATAATTCAGTATAAAAAGATTTTTGTTAGGTTTTAAAGTTAAAAATAAACAAATTAAGAAAACTAGGCAAAAACCTAGTTGTTTTTAGTTAGAAGAAGAGAAAATTAAAAAATCAAAATAAATTTTCTTCTAGCTTTATTGTATAACGTTGTCGGTTATAGCAAGATTGGTACAGTAAAACTCTTTTCCACCGTTATCTAAATACATCTTAGCTTCCACTGAGCTAGCAGTATTATCCTCTATTGTAACAGTTCTAGTAGTACCTATTGTCAAATCTCCTGCAGATTTATTAACTGCAGTTGCTCCTTGGGCACCTTTAATTGTAACTAAAACTCCTGCAATAGTGTCTGTTCCTTGGTCTCTTTTCACAGTTATTGTACAAGTTGTTCCGGTACAATTTGCGTAAGTAATTGAGACAGCAGAATCTTGACATTTGCTACTCAATTCAGCTTGTGTTCTTGTATTGTTAACTAAGCCACTAACAACAGCCCAGATAACTCCTACGATAACAATTCCCAAAAGAACCATTATCAAGGTTGTAACAATCTCTGACAAACCTCTTTTATTTACCATGTTGTTATTAAGAGGTTTCTTGTTTAAAAATGTTTTGATATCCCGAGGATAAAATAAAAGACAAGTAAAAACTTTACTTGTGAGCAAACCAGAAATCATATTTCTTGTTCTTTTTGTCAATTTTGTCAGCTCTTACAAAGCCAAATCTTTCAAATTGGATTATGTCTCCTTCTTTCAAGCTTTCAATCGCTTTTTCAGCAAATCCTTTCAGATGAGTTGCATCAGGCATCATAATATCAACTTCAACACCCTCGCTCACCCAGTTTATTTTTTGGATTTGCTTTTTTTCTTCATCTACAAACTCAGCAGGATCACTAGCTTTTTTTCCAAGCTTTATGTTGTAAAGATGCATAAGCCTAAGCTCTTTGCCTTTGTTTTCATTGAAATCTTGTTGAGAAATGAATATTTTGTCTCCTAGCTTGACTTTTCTTTCTTTTTCTTCTAAAGGATGAAGCTTAACTTTGGTTTCTTGGATTTTAGGAGCATTTTTTATTTTCAATTCCACAGGATTAAAGATGCAAGAATATCTTACAGCTTTAGGGTCAATTATTCTTCTGTTAATTGCAGCAATCATGTCAAAATCAAGGTGAGCTGATTTCTTGGCAATTCCAACATGAGTTAAAAGTTCATAATAAGTTTCTTTTACAATTCCTCTTCGTTTCAAAGCTTTAAGCGTAACAAGCCTAGGATCATCCCAGCCAATATATCCTCCAGAAGCAATTGCCTCTCTTATTTCTCTTCCTTGAGTTGTTGCTCCAATAACCTGGAATCTTCCATATTGAGCAATTGTTTGCTTTGGAAGCCCAAGCAAATCTTTAATGTAATTTTGCAATTCAATTCTTTGTTCAAATTCATTGCTTCTTAGAATATGAGTAACTCCGCACAGAACATCTTCAATTGGATTATAAAAATCATACATTGGCCAAACCTTGTACTTGTTCTTTAGTTTGTAGTGAGGTGTTTCAACAATTCTTAAAATAACAGGATCTCTCATAACCTGATTGTCTGCTTTCATGTCTCCCTTTAATCTCAATGCAATTTCTCCTTCTTTGTATTTTCCAGAAAGCATGTCTTTCCAGTATTTCATATTAACATCTGCTTTCTGAGTTCTGTGCTTGCATTCTTTTCCATCATGCCTTAAGTTTTGCAATTCTTCTTGAGAACAAAGGCAAGCATAAGCTTTTTCCATTTTGATTAATTTTTCAGCATAATCATAAAGAACATCCATATCATCAGAAACATATCTAATTACGTCAGGATGAATATCCAAATATTCCAAAACATCACTTTTCATTGCATCAACATATTCCTGGCTAACTTTTTCAGGATTAGTGTCTTCAAATCTTAAAACGCATTTTCCGTGGAATTTTTGAGAATAAACATAATTAAACAAAAACGAGATTGCATGCCCAATATGATTGTACTTTGAAGGCTCAGGAGGGATTCTGGTTACAATCTTGCCTTCAACAACATTTGGAATTCTTGGCAGCTCGCCTTTTTCTCGAGTGTCTCTCTTGCTGATTAAGTCTTCTGCTTGCTCAAGCTCTTTTTGCTGTTGTTCTAAAGAAAGTGAATTAACTTGCTTGACAATATCTGCGATTGTCTTGGCATATTTAGCCATGTCTTCTTTTTTCAAACCTTCGTGGAAAAGTGAAGAAATAACAGCTCCCTGATTAGCTTTTCCTTGGTATGCGATTGCGTTTTTTAAAGCGTAAGCTCTTGCTTTTTTTTCAAGATTTTGCATGGAAATTCAATAAAGAACTTATTAATAAATTTAATTGTAGCTGCTAGAGCCAGTGTAATTTCGCCTTTCAAGAGCTTCCACTCTTTGGGTTAAATGATAAATCTGATTTGTGAGCTCTTCAATTTTTTCAGTCATGTCAAGAATTCTTTTTGTTAGCTTTTTTCTTTTTTCCTCTATGTTCATCGAATTACTGCTTTGATTGCTGTTTTGTCTAGTGTCATAAAAATTAGAAGCCATGCTTTCTTGACGAGGAACAAGTGTTTTGTAACCCTCGTCGCTTGAGTTGGAATTTGAGTTAGAATTGGAATTGTAACCTTGAGAATCGCTGCTTGAAGCTAGGCTACCAAGGAATCCAAATGAATTTTCAGTTTGTGAATTTTGTGAGGATGTTTCATTAACAGGAATTCTGCTTTTAGCCATATCAGACTTAATGCTAGATAATCTTTGTTGCTGTCGAATATAATGCCCTGTTAAATCAATTGTTTTGCTCTTTTTCGGCTTTCCAAATAAACCCATATTGTATCTAAGCTATCGCTCTTTTTAAAATTAGTTGTTAAATCGTGATTTTATCTTGGTTTTATCTCTGTTTTTTAAATGAAAATTTAAAAAACCTTTTTAAAGAGGAGAGACATAATGTAAATATGGCTAACATTCATCAATTGATTGCCGCCATAAACCCTGGCTTGTATCACAAAGTTTCAGATGATGTAATGGATAAAGCAAAAGCGATGCAAGATTTCAAGGGAATGGTGAAAAAAGAGGGCATTCAGGCTGCTGCGGAAAAAGCAAGTCCAAAACCTCTCGCAGAGCATCAACTAATTTACGATTCTAGTTCTGAAACTCTTGAGCCAATTTATTTTTTTATACTTGATTTAATGAATGACTTTAGGCTTTCTCCTCAAAAAGTTGTGGATAATTTCTCGCCTTCTCCGGGAGGAGGGCATTTCGCTGAGATGGGGCAAAGAGCGACAATAATGCAGCAAAATGCAACTAGAATTTTAGGAGATGTAAACAATGTCATGAAAAGCGTTTTGAATCTTCTTTACGACTTAAAAGATTTCAAGATGAGGCTTCAATCTTATGATGATTTGAAATCAAAAGACAAAGACAAAAAAGAAGCAGCCTTATTATCATTAAAGCAAATTTGGCTGGACAAGGTGGATTTCACTGCAAGAGGAAATTCTAGCATTAAAGCAATGTCAATGGTCGGAGGATTTCAAACTCTTCTTCACGCTTTTCTTATTGTGGAAGATGAAAGTTTAAAAGACAAAAGTGGAAAGATTTTGGATTTAAACGAGCCCATAATAAGAATTCTCAAGCCAAGAATTCAAGAATTCAACATTTGGCTAACTGAATCTGAAAAAGAATTGAGAAAAAGATACGAGATTGAAAAAAATTATTTGAAAAGCCAGGTTGCAAATTTGAAATTATACTCTCGTTGGGCAAAGCCCTATTTGAATGCTGCGAGAGGCTTAGAAGCAGGGTTTAATCCTCGAGAGCCTGCTGTTGTAAACGCGTTCGATACAATTCTTTTGGAATTAACTTTATTTGGAAAAAGCAAAATCGATATTCAAAGTGCAATTGAAGAAAAAATATTTCCACAAGATTTCAAAAAAATGAAATTCAAAAGAAACTACAATGTTTGCGTTGTAATCAGTTTCAGATTCCGAGGAATTCCTCAGAAAGTTTCTCAACAATCTCATTACACTTTCGGAGGGAGAGCTGAAATAACTTTTACAGCTTACGCTTTAAATGACGATGAAATAAAAGTGTTAAACAAAGAATTAGACAAATCAGATTTAGGGGATATTTTCAAAATGATGGATGACTCTAGCAATGAAAGCATAGCAAGAATGCAAGAAGAAATTGACGGTTTCATAAAAGAAGATGAAAAGAAAAAAGAAAAAGACAAAAAATCAAAAGATATGTCCAATCCATTCTTGGCTTTGCTAGGCTATTACAATGAACCTGTTGAAAAAAAAGAAGCTTCAAAAAAGCCAGAAGATAAAAATAAGAATCCTTTGCCAGCTTCAGACGATTACTTTGAAAAAAACTTTTTAAGAAAATTTGCAGTGGACACAGCAAAAGAAACTACATTCACATTGTTTGATATTTACAAAAAAGCGCACTTAATGCCAAGCTATACTTAACTTAATTTTATTTTTGGATTTTGTGTCTTAAAACAAAATGAACAAAGAATCCAAACAGGAATTTCCAAACAAAAAACAAAAAGCGAATTCTTCGGAAAATGATAAAGACAGTTATCAAGAAATTCAAGAAGAGATATTAGAAGCAGAGCATCAAGAAATGATTGAGCAAGAGGAATCTCAAGAGGAAAAAGAAGATGCGGACTTAGAACAAGAGCTTGATTCAGAAGACATTGAAGAAGAAATTGAACATGATGAAGGCCGGGAAGAGTCTGAAGATTTTGAAGAGGAACAAGAAATTGATGATGGAGAGATAAAATTCGATCATTGGCTGCATTCTTCAACTCCAATTTCAGCAGGATTAAGCAGAAACTCTTTTTCTAAATTGGAGCGTGCAAACGTCAATCGTTCAGGCTCATTGGAATCCAGTGTTGCATTTGCGCCCAGGCTAAAAGAATCACGAGAAGGAAAAAACTATTCTGGAGGAAAGTATGATTCTAATAAGTACAGCATGGATTCTGTTAAAAAATACTCTGAACAAACCCCCGGTAAGAGTTCTGAATTTTCAAATTCGCAAGAAAACTCAAGCGAGAATAAATGAACTAGCAATAGATTAATAAATTAAAATCAATTAGTTAAAACATGGTAAAAGAGGGTTATTCAGTAAGCGATATTTATCAAGGAGGCTACTCTTCATTTAAAGCCCCCCTCATAGGTTATCCAGACCTGCACATGCCAGCAGGACAATTTAGTTTGGCAACAGACCCAAGGACTTCAGATATTCTTAAAGAAGTTTCAGACAAGCTTAAAACCGGAGTTAAACAAATTGAAGTTTCTCAGATTGAGCAGAAAATTTTTGATGCCATACCTTTGCAACATTTAAAAGAAGTCAACAGGCTTAGCAAATTAACAGGAGTGGACATCTCTGTTCATGCACCTTTAGTTGAACCTTCTGGAATAAACCCTGAAAAAGGATACAGTGAATTCGCAAGAGTCCAGGCAGAGCGTCAAATGTTCTCAGCAATGGAGCGCGCACAAAAAGTTAATCCTGAAGGAAATGTTATTGTAACTTTCCATTCTTCAGCAGCGCTTCCAGATGTTGTTCCAGACAAAGGAGAAGCATCCAGAGAGGGATATGTTTTTAACACAGACACTGGTTCAGTTGGAAGAATTCCCATAAAAAAGCATAGTTTTCCCGGAGAAAGTTTTCCAAAAGATACAAATGTTTTAAATGAAGAAATAAAAAAGATAAATGAATTGCAGTGGGCAGAAAAGCTTAGGGGAATAAGTTATTATGCCCAAATATCTGGGCAAAAAATTGAATCATTGGCCGCAGTAAAACATGCAACAGAGTCAGAGATAGATAGGAACTTGCCAATAGAGAAAAAACAAGAAGAATTTCTAGCAGAGTACAACTATCTTAAGGGAATTTTGAATTCTTCTTATGTTGACATGAAAAGAACATTTGATTTAGCTCATGAAAGAGCTAATCCCAATGATAAAAAAATGATAGATGATTTTTATATCAATATAACAAATGAAGTAAATGAAATAAACAAACTTTCAGATGACCGAGCAATTGAGAAAAGCCAAAAAATAAAAGGAATCATTGATGAAGGATTAAAGATTCTAGAAAAAGTTTCTCCTCCGGAAATTTACAAAAATTTAAATGATTTTGCAAAGGAAAAAGCAGTGGAAACATTTTCCAATGTTGCTTTTAAATCTTACAAAGATTTCAAAGACAAATCTCCAATCATTAGTATAGAAAATCCTCCTGTAGGCGGAGCATTTGGAAGAGGCGAAGAATTAAAAGAAATTGTTGAAAAGTCAAGAGAGAAATTTGTTGAAAAAGCGATTCAAGAAGGAATTTCCCCCTCAGAAGCGAAAGCTCAAGCAGAAAAACTCATTGGGGTCACTTGGGATGTTGGGCATATTAATATGGTAAGAAAATACGACTATGATGAAAAAGATGTTATAAAAGAAACTGAGAAAGTTGCACCCCTTGTAAAGCATATTCACCTTTCTGATAACTTCGGGCTGGATCATACTGAGCTTCCAATGGGTATGGGAAATGTTCCAATGGGGGAGATTATGAAAAAATTAGGGCAAAAAGGATTTGAAGCTAAAAAAGTAATTGAAGCAGGAGATTGGTGGCAGCATTTCAAAACTTCTCCGGTGCAAGAAACACTTGAAGCGTTTGGTTCTCCTGTTTACTCAATGAAAATGCAGCCTTATTGGAATCAAGCAACAGGATTTCAACAAGGATATTTCAGTGGCTATGGACAATTCCTTCCTCAAATGAATTATGAAACAACCGGCGCAGGATTTTCTCAACTTCCAGCAGAACTAGGCGGTTCGCGAGGCGGAGGGACAGCAGGAAGCAGAATGAGTGGACGTCCAATGGAATAAAAATCTCAAAGAAGAAAATAGTTTAATTGATAATATTTAAAAACTCGCAAGAATATAAAAGATAAAGATGGTGAAAAAAACAAATTCTAAACTTAAGTTAAAGAAAGTTCCTATTTCTAAAAAAGAAAAAACCCCCAAAGTTAATCTTCAAGATATGCCTAGCTTGAAAATTCAAAAAGATTCTGAAGTCGCAATGGATTTCGCGATTAAAGTTTATGAAAGATTCAATAAAATGATCAAATCCATCATTCTTTTTGGCTCTGCAAGCAAGCAAACAAGTGTAAGCGGCTCAGACATAGACATAGGAATAATTATTGATGATGTTTCAATTGAATGGAATCAAGAGCTAGTTGTTTGGTATAGGGAAGAATTGGATAAGATTCTTAGAAAAAATATTTACAACAAAAGCCTTCATGTAAACACAATAAAACTCAGCACCTGGTGGGATGATTTAATGCGAGGCGACCCAACAATAATCAATATGATAAGATATGGAGAAAAATTAGTGGACTTTGGAGGATTTTTCGAGCCATTGAAATTTTTGCTAATCAATGGAAAAATAAAATCCACTCCTGAAGCGATTTACAGTTGTTTACAAAGAGCGCCTCAGCATTTTGCAAGAAGCAAGCTTTCAGAATTGAATTGCATTGAAGGATTGTACTGGGCAATGGTTGATTCTGCTCACGCTGCATTAATCTCAATTAAAATGCTTCCCCCTTCTCCAGAGCATATTTCTAAAATATTAAAAGAAACATTTGTAAGAAATCGAGCTTTAAGTCAAAAATATGTTGATTGGTATCAAGACCTTTTAGATTTGCATAAAAAAATAAGCCATGGAGAAGTAACTGATTTGAAAGGTGTTGAAATCGATGCCTGGCAAGCAAGAACTCAAGAGTTTATGAGAGCCATGGCAACAATTGTAGATAATTCTTTGGGAATAAAGTAAATAAAATTAAATTTCTTGGGTTTCAATTAAAAAATTAATTTAAACCAAATTTAAAAGCCTTAGCAAGTCCTTCAAGAGACTTTTTGTAATGCTGAGGTTTCAATTTGTCTAGGTTATCTCCAAGGTAAATGCTTTGAACAATTGAAACATAGTTGTTTAACAACTCGTATTGTTCAGCCATTTTCTTGTAAGCTTCTAATTCTTTTTCTTCAAGTTTAGCATAGCCTTTTTCATGTCCTTCTATTTTGTATTCTAACTTTCCAAGCTCTGTTTGAATTTCTCCAACTGTTTTGTCAGAATATTTTCCAAGAGCAGAGTTTATTGCTTCCGCATCTTCTTTGCTTGCATACTTAGAGATAGTGTTAGGGCTGTAAGCTTCTCCAAATTCTGAAAGTTTAAGCTTGCCTAATTCTTTGTTATGTTTAGAAATGTAAACAGAAAGCATTTCTTCGAATCCTTTTCCGCTAGCAAGCAATTTCTTAATTAAGTCAGATTCAGTGTCGCTTTTTGTGTTTAAATCTTCAGAAAGCTTCATTAAAGCATAAGGAGTAAGTTCTTTGTCTTTTTGTTGAGCATAAGCAGCCATTGCTCCGCCCAAATAAAGATCAATATTTTTCAAATAGTCTGGTTTTTCTGCTTTTTTAGAATCATAATTTGCTTCACCAGTTTTGATAGGCTTAGGTGTTTGTATTTTAACATCCTTAGGTTTTTCAGTTTCCACTTTTTTAGGAGCTTCCACTTTAACAGAACCTTCAGGTTTCTTTTCTTCTTTTTTTGCGTCTTTTTTTATTTCAGGCATTTTGTTTTTATGTTGAAATGATTTTGTTAATTTTCATAAAACACTAGACTTTATAAATGTTTTGTTTTGTTACTATTCTTAAGTAACAC
>CAYQOY010000012.1:0-11465 GCA_964419275.1 Candidatus Woesearchaeota archaeon | reverse complement strand
TCAGGGTGTTCTGAACCAACTTGTTTTGATTGCGGTTATAGCAAGTGCTCGTAAATTGATTTGAGAAGAATATGTTAATAAACTTTTAATTGTATGCTTTTCTATGGGTTATGTTGGGGCCATACATAAAAACAAAGAGGGAAGAATACTTTTTCAATTAAGAGATGAAAAAGGAAGAAATCCCAACAAATGGGGAATTTTTGGAGGGGGGATTGAAAAAGGAGAAAATCATTTACATGCTTTATTTAGAGAAATTAATGAAGAATTGGAACTAATTCTATTAGAAAAGGATATCTCTAAACGTTATTGGATTCCGGTTATTAACTATTTTATTTTTGTTATTGATTTACCTAAAATTCCAAAAAAATCACAGTTACACGAAGGTAAAGATATGGCGTTTATGACTAAAAGAGAATTTTTCAAAAAGAAAAATGCACTAACATTAGTTAAGTTATTCTTGAAGTTTATTCTCATTTGAAATTTTGTCCAAACCTTTTTAAAACTCTTCTGCTTATTATTTTAAACGGAGGTAAAGATGGCTTTAGGTCAATTTGGATTACTTGGATTGATTGCAACTGTTTTTGCAGTGCTTGTTATCTACGATGTGTTTGCAAATCAGAAGAAAATGCCTACTGGAACAAAGATTCTGTGGACAGTTTTAGCAATCTTCTTTAGTATCTTAACTGGAATTGTATACTATTTTGTAGTATACAACAAAAAAAAGAGAAAATAAACTTTCTCTAAACCTCTTATTTATTTTTATTTTTTTGTTATAATAATTCTTATAAAGTTTTGACAAGTTCTAATTAAATAAATTCAATTAGAACAAAATGAAACAAGATTTAGGGCTTGTGCATGTTTACACCGGGGACGGCAAAGGCAAGACTTCCATGGCAATGGGCTTGCTTATTCGTTCGCTCGGCAGGGGATTAAAGGTGAAAGTCGTACAGCTTTTCAAAAGAGACACAGGAGAACAATTTTTTTTAGAAAAATCAAAAATAAATTATATCCAGTTTAAACCCTCACATCCTTTTTTCAAAGATTATACTCTTGAGGAAATTGAAGGATTGAAAAATGAACTTAAACTCTTTTTAGACAGTGCGCTTCACGACATTGAGAATTATGATGTTGTTTTAATTGACGAAATCGGGCCAGGAATAAAGCAAGGATTAATAAATGAAGAATTTGCTGTGGAGATTGTGAAAAACAAACCAAAACACACTGAACTTGTGCTAACCGGAAGAGACATTCCTAATTCTATTCTTGCATTAGCGGATTATGTTTCAGAAGTAAAAAAAATAAAACATCCTTTTGATGAAGGAATAAACGCGCGGGAGGGTATTGAATTCTAAAATGATTGTTTGGATTTTGATGGGTTTGGATTTAATTGCTTTATTTGCTCTTACTCTTGCACAAATGAATATTACATTTCTTTCACAGCTTTTAGTTATGTCTTCTGCATATCTTATACTCAAGGGACTTCTTTTTCGGGATATCATGAGCATTCTTGATTCAGTTGTTGGAGTTTACATTCTCTTTGTGGCATTGCTTCACTTTTCTAGTTTCTTTTATTATATTGCGCTAGGCTGGTTTTTGTATAAGTTAATTTTCACTCTTATTCCCGGCTCTTCGGTTTAAAGATTATGAATTTTAATTCATAGAAAAGAATATAATAATTATTATAAACAAACTTCTACAAAAAAGATTATGATTATTGGACTAACTGGGACAAATGGTGCTGGAAAAGGCACTGTTGTTGAATTCTTAAAAAAGAAAGGTTTTATTCATTATTCGGCGCGAGATTTTATTTCTGAGGAAATTGTGCGAAGAGGAATGAGTGTTAGCAGAGAAAGCTTAGTTTCAGTGGGAAATCAGCTTAGATACCTTAACACTAGCAGTTACATTGCAGAACAACTTTTTGAGAAAGCGCTTAAACAAGGAGGTAACGCGGTTATTGAAAGTTTGCGAACAGTTGGAGAAATCATGGCTCTTAGAAGAAAAGGAAATTTCTTTTTGATTGCTGTTGACGCTGATTCTCAATTAAGGTATGAAAGAATAAAGCAAAGAAACGGGCCAACAGACAATGTAAGTTTTGAACAATTCATGCTTGACGAACAGAATGAAATGTTTTCAGCTGACCCCACAAAACAGAATTTAAGAAACTGCATACAACTTGCAGACGTTACAATTCTGAATAATGGAAATCTCGAAGATTTAGAAAATGATATTAATCTTCTTTTAGAGCACATTGGATTTAAAGAAGAACAATTTAAATCTCAGGAAATAAAAAAGGAAATTTTAGTGAACTCTAATGATAAGAGGATAACCAAACGAGAAGGGTATATCTCTTGGGATGATTATTTTATGGGAATTGCATTGCTTTCTGCAAAAAGAAGCAAAGATCCTGGAACACAGGTTGGGGCTTGTATTGTTACTCCTGAAAATAAAATTGCAGGGATAGGATACAATGGGTTCCCTATTGGATGCTCAGATGAAAAGTTACCTTGGGCAAGAGAAGGGGCTCCATTGGAAACAAAATATCTTTATGTTTGCCACGCGGAATTAAATGCTATACTAAACAGTGCAAACGCAGATTTGAAAGGATGCAGAATTTATGTGCCACTTTTCCCTTGCAATGAATGTGCTAAAGCAATAATTCAATCAGGAATAAAACAGGTTCTTTATCTGTCTGACAAATATGCTTTAACCGACCCTGTTAAAGCTTCCAAAATAATGTTCGACCAAGCAGGAGTTAAATACACTCAATACACTCCAAAAACAGGCTCAATCACCTTGGATTTTTCTGCGGATAAGATTTAGGCAAATACTAAAACCTTTAAACAAAACTTCTAAATAAAAGTTTCTTAAGAAACTTTTATAAATCGTATTTTGATATTTTGTAAATTAAACTTAATTGAATAATTAACAAAAAACAAAATGGCAAAAAAAACAGCTGGTGAACTTGTCCCCGAACTTACAAACGGAGAGTTTGAAAAATACACTGAAAAAGGATTTGTGCTCGTTGACTTTTTCGCTGAATGGTGCATGCCTTGCCTTATGATGGCTCCAATTGTCGAGGAGCTTGCTGAAGATTTTCAAGGTAAAGTTAAATTCGGAAAAGTTAACATTGAGGACAATCCGGAGATAACAAGAAAATTTGAGATCCGCTCTATTCCAACATTTATCTTATTCAAAGACGGCGAAATTATTGAACAATTCACCGGCTCTATGAACAAAGAAGAATTTGAAAATAGAATTGACAGTTTAATTTAATTTCTTTTCAGATTGTAAAACCCTTATACAGAATACTTTTTAAATGAAATATATTTATCTTCTTTAATGGCTCCGTAGCTCAGCCTGGTTAGAGCACTGGACTTTTAATCCAGGTGTCGTGGGTTCAAATCCCATCGGGGCCATTTGATCTTTTGAAGAGCATAAATCTAATGCTTAAAAGGCAAAAAACAAACCTTTTAAACTCAAAAATCGTATTTCTTTTGAAATAATGCCCACCCGAAACCTTTTTAAATGGATTTTTGGTAGATTTCATTATCTAGTTGGTTTGTGAGAACTAGGCAAAAATTTTAAAAACCTCTAAAAAGCAAATGCACATCCTTCAACCAAAACATATCAAACTCAATGAGAAAGATTCTGAAAAACTTCTCACAGAATTAAATATATCTAAAGCTCAACTTCCAAAGATTTTGTCGACGGATCCTGCATTGCCTGAAGGATGCACTGTTGGTGATGTAATCAAAATCGAAAGAAAGGAAGATGATAAAGTTGAAGAATACTTTAGGGTTGTTGTTTAACTTTTGGAGATTAATGATTTATTCAAAATAAGATGGCAAAGGAAAAACACTTGATTGTAAAAAAATATCTTCAGGAACACTCCTTAGTTTCATCTAACGTTACTTCTTTTAATGATTTTATTGAAAAAAGAATGCAGGAAATTGTCAATGAAGTTTCCGAAAGCATTGAAAATGAAGAATTCCAAATTAGCTTTGGAAAAATCAGCATCGGGAGACCTCAAATAACAGAAGCAGACGGAAGCACTTCTCAAATTATGCCTTATGAAGCAAGATTAAGAAATTTAACTTATTCTGCTCCTGTTTACTTGGAATTAAGCGTTAAGAGAAACGAACAAATTGATTCTGAAACAGTTGAAATTGGAAGGATTCCTGTTATGGTAAAAAGTAAAATCTGTAATCTTAACGGATTATCTAAAGAGGAATTAGTAAGCAATTATGAAGACCCTCTTGACCCCGGGGGATATTTCATCATCAACGGAAATGAAAGAGTCATGGTCATGGCAGAAGACTTAGCTGAAAATCAGCCATTCATTGAAAAAGACAAAAAAGACAGTTTGACCTTAAGATTATTTTCATTAAGAGGAACATACAGAATTCCTGTCACAATTTCTGAAAGCAAAGAAGGGTTATTGAATGTTTCATTCTCAAGATTTAGAGATATTCCTGCAATTGTTTTGTTGAAAGCCTTGGGATTAACAAAAGAATCTGAAATTTCACAATATATTGGAAAAAATACAGACAGCGTTATTGTTAACTTGTATGAATTTGTTAATTTAGCAACAAAAGAAGACGCAATGATGTATATTGCTGAAAAAACAAATTTGCAAGGAACCAAAAAAGAAATTCTTGACAGAGTAAAACAAAGAATTGATTCTTTCTTGTTCCCTCATATTGGACAAAAGAAAGAAGACAGAATCAAGAAAGCTGTTTCATTGTGTAAATTCATAAAACAATTCTTGCTTGCTAAAGAAAATCCAAAATTAATAACTTACAAAGACCATTATGCAAACAAAAGAGTAAGATTATCTGGAGATTTATTATCCAGCTTGTTCAGAGTTAACTTAACAATACTTCTTAGAGATGTTCAATATTCCTTGCAAAAAGCATTGAAAAGAAAGAAATTCTCTTCATTAAGAGTTATTTCCAAATCAACTTTATTCACTCACAGAATGGAATCTGCAATTGCTACGGGTAGCTGGGTCGGAGAAAGAAGCGGTATCACTCAGAATATGGATAAGACCAATTACTTGGCAATTATTTCTCAATTGCAAAGAGTTGCAAGTATGCTTCCAAGCGACCAAGAAAATTTCATGGCAAGAACATTGAACCCAACTCACTACGGAAGATTCTGTCCTGTTGAAACTCCTGAAGGAGGAGAAATCGGATTAAGAAAAAATCTTGCAATTTTAAGCAGAATCTCGACAAGAGTGGATTTAAATGAAGAATCATTTATTTCAGATCTGGAAAAAGAAGGCTTAATAAAAGACGGATTTGAGGGGACAGATGTATTCTTTAATGGAAGATTCATCGGAACAATCAAAAACACAAAATCATTTGTTGAAACACTCAAAGAAAAAAGAAGAACTGGAAAATTACCTATTCAATTAAGTATTAGAAACTATTCCGAAGGGGAATCTGTTTTAATTTCCACTGAGCCAGGAAGAGTTTTGAGGCCAGTTATTATTGCAGACAGCGGAATTTCTAGATTAACCGACGATCATTTAATTCAAATTGAACAAGGAAAATTAAACTGGGAAGGATTAATTGAAAAAGGAATAATTGAATACATCGACGCTGCAGAAGAAGAAAATGCACTTGTTGCACTTTACAAAGAAGAATTAACTCCTGAACACACTCATCTTGAAATTGATTCCATGGACTTATTTGGAGTCATAACTGGGCTTGTTCCATATGGAAATCACAATCAGAGTTCAAGACTTAACAGAGGAAGTAAAACTCAAAAACAGGCATTGGGAATCTATGCTGCAAATTACTTATGTAGAGTGGACACAGATGTTTCAATCTTGCAATATCCTCAACGTCCAATTGTAAGAAGTTTTGTTTATGACACCTTGAATACTTATCCTGCAGGACAAAATTTAATTGTTGCAATTATGACTCACGACGGATATAATATGGAAGATGCTCTTGTATTCAATAAAGGAAGTATCGACCGTGGAGTTGGAAGAAGCTTCTATTTCCGCCCATACACTGCTGTTGAAATGAAATATTCCGGTGGATTAAAAGATGAAATATTAATTCCTGAAAAAGATTCTTCGGGTTATAGAATGGAATCCAGTTACAGATTCCTTGAGAGCGATGGTATAACCTACCCTGAAGCTGAAGTTTTCGGAGGAGATGTTTTAATTGGTAAGGTTTCACCTCCAAAATTCTTATCTGAAGCAAGAGAAATTTCAGTTAAAACAAGAAAAGAGTCTAGTGTAACCATGAGACAAGAAGAAAGCGGAATTGTTGAATCTATTTTCATAACTGAAGATGCAGAAGGAAATAAGATTGTTCAAATAAAAACAAGAGACCCTCGTATTCCAGAGATTGGAGATAAATTCGCAACTTCACACGGACAGAAGGGAGTTATTGGTGCAATTGTTCCTGAAAATGACATTCCATTCACTTCAAGAGGAATTAAACCAGATGTTTTGTTCAATCCCCACGGTTTGCCAAGTAGAATGACTGTAGGATACTTGCTTGAATTACTCGCAGGTAAAGTAGGTAGCTTAAGAGGAGAAATTGTCGACGGTACACCTTTCTCCGGAGAAACCAAAGAAGAACTTGAAGAGCAATTAACTTCCATGGGATTCAGATTTGACGGTAAAGAAACAATGTACAACGGAGTTACTGGAAAGAAATTCGAAGTTAAAATATTTGTAGGAGACATTTATTACTTGAAACTAAAGCACATGGTCGGAAACAAAATTCATGGTAGAGCTTCAGGTAAGATTGCTCTTTTAACAAGACAGCCTGTTGAAGGAAGATCCAGAGGTGGAGCATTGAGATTAGGAGAAATGGAGCAACAAGCATTAGTTGCACACGGTTCATCCTTATTATTAAAAGAAAGATATGACTCAGACAAAGTTGTGCTGAATATTTGTACTAAATGTGGTGCAATTGCAATCCAAGATAATATAAGAAATAAGGTTGTTTGCCCAATCTGCGGCTCTGAAGATGCAGAGCCTGTCGAGGTTTCATATGCATTCAAATTGTTGCTTGAAGAGCTGCAAGGAATGCACATCCACACTAAATTCGGATTGAAAAATAAATACGAACAATAGTAAAACAATAAAAACACGCGGAGACAAAAAATAAAATGCAAAAAGCTGTAAGAAAGAAAATAAATGAAATCAGGTTCACTTTATTTAGTCCAGAGGAAATCAAAAAAGTTTCTTCGGCAAAGATAGTCACACCTGAACTTTATGATATCGACGGATATCCTGTTGATGGTGGACTTATGGATTTAAGACTTGGCGCAATTGACCCAGGAGTTAGATGTAGAACTTGCGGTGGAAGATTAAAAGAATGCCTTGGACACCCTGGAAGAATTGAATTAGCAAGACCTGTTGTTCATTTGAAATATGTCCCTTTAATTGAATTAGGATTAAGATGTTTCTGTCATGAATGCGGAATGCTTTTACTTAATGAAAAAGATATGACCAAATATTCTATTGCAGACAGAGCAAAAAAAGCAAAGGACGCAAAGACTTGCCCTCACTGTGGTGCTCTTCATGAAAAAGTTAAAGTTGACAAACCAACAAGTTTCCTTATTGGAAAAAAGAGATTGTTCCCAACAAGAGTAAGAGAAATTCTTGTAAATATTCCCGACAAAGAGTTAAAGAAAATCGGAGTTGACGCTGAGAGCGTTAGGCCTGAATGGGCAATTTTAACTGCTCTTTTGGTTCCACCTGTTACTGTTCGTCCAAGTATTATTCTTGAAAGCGGTGAAAGAAGTGAAGATGATTTAACTCACAAACTTTCTGATATTATTAGAGCTAACCAAAGACTTTGGGAAAACTTGAACGCCGGAGCGCCTGAAGTTATCATTGAAGATTTATGGGACTTGCTTCAATTCCATATAACAACATTCTTTGACAACACTGTTGCAAGAATCCCTCCTGCAAGACAC
Source organism: Candidatus Woesearchaeota archaeon (assembly GCA_964419275.1). GTDB lineage: Archaea > Nanobdellota > Nanobdellia > Pacearchaeales > GW2011-AR1 > JAKLIN01. The sequence continues at coordinate 3,518 of CAYQOY010000012.1, read as the reverse complement.
AGAAGCGGACAACCATTGAAAACAATCACTGAAAGAATTAAAGGTAAAGAAGGTAGAATTAGAAAAAACCTTGCGGGTAAAAGAGTTAATTATTCTGCAAGAACAGTTGTTTCCCCAGACCCTTACATCAAAATCAATGAAGTAGGTGTTCCATATGAAATTGCAAAAGTTGTGACTGTTGCTGAAACTGTTAACGACATCAACATTGATTACATGAAAAAGCTTGTTGAGAAAGGAGAAGAATATCCTGGCGCAAATTATGTTATCAGACCCGATGGAAAAAGAAAAAAGATTACTGCAGAATTAAGAGAAGAGATACTTAATGAAATAACACCTGGATACAAAGTTGAAAGACACTTAAGAGACGGAGATGTTGTTTTATTCAACAGACACCCAAGCCTTCACAAAGGAAGTTTAATGGCACACTTTGTAAAAGTACTTCCTGGAAGAACTTTCAGAGTACACCCCTCTGCAGCGACACCTTACAACGCTGACTTCGACGGAGATGAAATGAATATCCACTCTCCTCAAACAGAAGAAGCAAGAGCTGAAGCAAGAATACTATTGGATGTAAAAAAGAATTTGATTTCTCCAAAAAACAACACCAACGCAATGGGATGTACCACTGACGCTGTTACCGGGGATTATCTTCTTGGATTAACAGAACTTCCAAGAGAATATGCAAACCAGGTTTTATATCAGTGCGGAGTTGAAAACAAAATTTCAACAAAGATGATTGCAGGAACAGACTTATTCTCTCAAATACTTCCAAAAGACACGGACTTTGATAATGATATAATTAAAATTAAAGATGGAAAAATTGTAAAAGGAATAATCAATAAAACAGTTTTCAGTGATGAAACCGGTGAATTAGTTAAAGTTCTTGACAGGAGTGTTGGAAGAGATGAAACCTTCGATACATTAAGAAGAGCTTATGTTTTAGGTACAAGATATTTAACAGACAGAGGAATCACAATTTCCATCGAAGATCTGAATGTTAATGAAAATGTTTTAAAAGAAAAAGAGAGGGTAATCAACAAAGCAGAGAAAGCAACACAAGAAATTCTTGACGCTTATAAAAACAAAACTCTTGAAATTATTCCTGGAAGAACATTAGAAGAAACCAGAGAATTAAAAATTCTTCAAATATTAAATGAAGCAAGAACAGAAGTAAGTAGCATTGTTAAGGGAGAATTTCCTGCAGACAATCCTATTGCTCATATGATTAAGTCTGGAAGCGGTGGAAGCGCAGTTAATATCACTCAGATGGCTTGCCTTGTCGGACAGCAGGGACTTGAAGGTAAAAGAATTGAAATAGGTTATAATGATAGAACTCTTTCATTCTACAAGAGAGGAGATTTATCTCCTGAAGCAAGAGGATTCATCAAAAACTCTTACATTTCTGGATTAAGACCAGATGAATTTTTCTATGGAGCAACAACAGGTAGAGCAAACCTTATGGATACAGCTCTTAGAACTCCTAAGTCTGGATACTTGTATAGAAGACTTGCAAGCGCATTGCAAGATTTGAGAAATGAATACGATGGAACAGTTAGAAACAGCAACGGAGGAATTGTTGAATTCAAATACGGTGGAGATGGAATTGACGTATCTAAAGCACACTTAAAGAATGGAAAAATGGATGCAGGAGAAGCAATTGGGCTTGTAACTGCACAATCCCTGGGAGAACCATCAACACAAATGGTTTTGAGAACATTCCACTCAGCTGGAGTTGCAGAGATGCAAGTTACACAAGGTTTACCAAGACTAGTCGAAATCTTCGATGCTAGAAAAAAGCCAAGTTCACCAAGTATGGAAATTTATCTTAACAAAGAATTCAATGATGAAAAGAATGCAAGAGCTCTTGCAGAAAAAATCAAAGAAGTTACAATTCAAGAAGTTTCATCGGAAATTAATCTTAACTTCACGGACGGAAATATTGAACTTATCTTAGACAAAGAAAAATTAAGGCATGCTCATACCACTTTGAAAGCTGTGGGGGATAAGATTACCTCAATGGGTTACAAAATCAAGGAAAAAGAAAATTCAATTGTCATCGATGCTTCCAAGATGAACTTCAGGGAAATCTATCAAAAGAAAGAACAACTCAAGAGAATGATTATTTCTGGAATAAAGGGAGTTAGCCAGGTTCTTGTTGTAAAGCGTGGAAAAGACTTCGCAGTTGTTACATTAGGTTCTAACCTTGTTGAAGTTATGAAACTCAAAGAAGTAAACCCTGAAAAAATTGTTTCCAATGACCCACACGAAATTGCAATTGTTTTTGGAATTGAAGCTGCAAGGCAATTGATTATCGATGAAATTCACAAAGTCTTGAAGTCTCAGGGTATTGATATTGATGATAGACATTTGAAACTTGTTGCAGATGCTATGACGACTGCAGGAGAAGTTAAAGGAGTTACAAGAATGGGAATTATTTCTCAAAAATCTTCTATACTTGCAAGAGCAACATTCGAAACACCAGTAAAACAATTCGTTAATGCTACAATCAAAGGAAGTAGAGACAAGCTAGCGAGTGTTATAGAAAACATTATATTGAATCAGCCTGTTCCAGTGGGTACAGGACTTCCAGGACTTCTTGTAAAAGTGACTGGTTCTCTCGCAGGAGAAAGCAATAAATATAAAAAGAGCTCAAAGTGAGTTTAATTAATTTTTAATCGATAAAATGGAGGGAACAATAAGTATGCAAAGCATGAGGCACTTGAATTTATTTAGCAAGATAACTCGTGTTGATACAAGATTCTCCTTCCCTTACAATGAAACAATAGTTTTCTGCGTTCCAAAACATTTGGTTTCCAAAGCAATTGGAGAGAATGGAAAAAACTCCAAGCAGTTAAATCAAATTCTTGGAAAAAAAATAAAGATTATTTCAGTTCCTGAAGGAATAGATAATGTAAGAGAGTTTGTTAAGTCCATTGTCGAGCCCTTGGATTTTAGAGATTTAGAAGTTAAAGATCAAGAAATTATAATTCATGCAGGAAGTAAAAATAAAGCGGCATTAATCGGGAGGGAAAAGCGAAGATTCCTTGAAATGAAACAAATTATCAAAGATTTTTTCAAAAAGGAACTTAAAATCGTTTAAGAAAACCGAAGAACATTAATCATAATGTTTTTAAACTGTTTTCTCAAAGAATAACTAACAATGGGACAAAGAAATGCACGAAAATTAAAGAAGAACCGACAAAAGTTTAGATGGAAAGATGTCAAATATAAAGATAGAACTCTCAGTCTTTACAAAAAAGCAGATCCTTTAGCAGGCGCAAGTCAAGCAAAAGGAATTGTTCTTTCTAAATTCCAAAAAGAAGCTGCACAGCCTAATTCTGCAATGAGAAAGTGTGCAAAAGTACAGCTTACTAAAAATGGAAAATCAATTGGTACATTCCTTCCAGGAAACTTAGCACAGAAATTCATCGATGAACACGACGAAGTTATCATTGAAAGAATTGGTGGAAAACAGGGACGTTCCAAAGGGGATATTCGTGGAATCAGATTCCAAGTTA
>CAYQOY010000011.1:0-13280 GCA_964419275.1 Candidatus Woesearchaeota archaeon | reverse complement strand
CATAAAACACTAGACTTTATAAATGTTTTGTTTTGTTACTATTCTTAAGTAACACCTTTTTCGATAAACAAGGAACCTGAAATAGACTTAATTAATTTACGTAAAATTAAGGTAGATTTTAGGAGTTAAAATAAAAAATAATCCTTAAGCAGAAACTGTTGCTGGAACAACCTTCAAATCAACTTTTATTCTTCCAGGAAGCTTAGGGCGGATTTCTCTTAAAGCTTTTCTTACAACAGAAACACCTGCTTCATTTAAAACAGCGAAGAAGAAAAGTTCTCTTCCAGGAGCCATTATTGCAGATCTTCCAACACATTTACCAAAAGACAACTGCATTCCAGTCTGCATTCTATCTGCACCTGCACCTGTAAGCATTTTATTTTCTCTTTGAATGTGATGTGGATAAGGAACAATCTTAAACAAGTATTTATCTAAAAGAGCTTTATCCAATTGCTTGTTTATGTACTGTCTGCAAGCTTCAAGAGCGTGGTCTCTTATTTGAATGTGTTCAGTGGAAGTGACTGTTAATTGGTAAGGAAGCTTCCCTTGCTTAAACCAAGTTTCATTTCCCATAGAGAATTTAACAATCTTGGAAGGTGGAACTACTTTTACATAAGCCTTACCTTTTCTTTTACTGACTCTTGTGTAAGGAACAACTGTTTTTCTTGAATATGCTGATGCTTTTCTTAATCCCATTTTGTTTTTTGTTTTTATTTGTCGTTTATTTCCACAGAAGTTGAAACAGCTTGTCCTGGAAGCCCGATTTCAAAGATTGCTCTGACAACTCCATTGTTTCCATGAGCTCCAGAAATTTTTCCTTTTATGATTTTTCCAGCAGGAGATTTCCACTCAACAGATTTTCCAATAAATTTCTCAGCGTTTTCTCTGGATTTAACACCGTCGATTTCTATTAAAAAGTGCTTTTCTGTGACTGTGTGCTTTCCTCTTCTAAACTGTACAACTTTTCCTTTTTTCATGATACATATGGCAAGATTTAGTTTTTAAAGTTTGCTAATCAATCTTACCAAAGAAATAAGCGCAATTAAAGCCCAAACAAGATTCAAGAATCCCGGCTGATAAGTTTTTTTCTTGAAAGAGATGTACATAATTCCCAATGCTCCAAAAAGATTAATTATTTGATATTGCCAAGATGATACTGAAATAATTGCAAAGCTTCCCAAAGCATATGCAGTTAGGATTAGTCCTGTCCCAATCCAGCCAAGAATCTCATCAAGCATTTTTGATTTCATAACTGCATAGTGTAATCTAAAGTTTATAAATTCCCTGCTTGTTAAAAAAATATGACAAAAAAAGAAGAGTCTTTCCCAACTCAGACTCAACTAGAAAAAATAGTTGACGAGCATTTTAAAAAATTTCAAGCAGGCAATGACTCTAGAGGATCAACCCCTCGTGATGTTTCCAACAGCACATTAGTGGGGTACATCAAAGACCTTGTAAATATTACTGTAACAAAATACTACCAAGATCAAATTATAATTCAACAAAACAGGGAAATTCTAGAAAAGCTTGAAAGATATAACGAAAGAAAACAAGCTGAAGAATATATGACTGGAAAAAAATACTAATTTTTAATTTTAAAAATTAGAACACAATCTCAAAATTCTTGAATTCTTTTTTCAATAAGTCAAGAGCCTCTGAACTGATATTGACTTCCGCCCGGCATTTTTGTTTTTCCAAGGTTTTTGAAAAATCTTCTTGATTTGATTCTTCAATTTTATTGGTTATTTTAAGAATTTTATTAGGCATTAAAACAAATAATTTTCCGTCGAAAGCAGCGAGTTCAGCTGTTTTTTCTTTTCCAGGTTCGCCATATTTCATTTTCATCCTTCCTTTTTCTAATGGAATTAATTCTCTTCTTTGGGAGTATTCCATTAAATCATTAATCAATGTAGTGGATTCTTTTCTAACTTTGTCAATTTTGTTTAAGTTTGATTTTCCTTTTTTGAAATCATTTTTTGCAGCAAGAATATTTTTGATAACCTTTGTGTGCTGAGGAGTGAATTTACCCTCGCAAACCATTTTTTCAAATTCTGCAATCGCTGAATTTGGAGATTTTTTTCCAGTGATTGAACCAAGCAATCTAAAGGTGGTTTCGTGAACTTCTTCAAGAGTTTTTTCTTCAGCTTTCTTTTCAATTTGTTTTCTTAGTTCTGTAAGTCTTTTCAAATATTCTTCAGTATCTTCGATAAATTTGTCAATTTTAGCCCCTTTTATTTCCTTGATTCTTTCATGTTCAAAGTCTTTGTAAGCTTTAATTACTCTGTCAAGAATATCCAAATATTTTTTCTCCAACATTTTTTCTTTGTCGATGAAAGCGGCTTTCATTTCTTGAACCAAATATTTTGGGGTTGGGGGTGCTTGCCCATAAAGCATTAATAATGCTTGGCTAGGGGTGACTATGCTCCAGAAAATGTCTTGTACAAGAATTTCCATTAATGCTCCTTTAGCTCTTTTAACAGTTTTATCTCCCATGCTCATAAACATATCAATTGCTTCAGGAGAAGGCTTAAGCTTTCCCATTCTAAGAAGAGCTTTCCAAGGCATGAATGTTCCCCGATCATAAAGAGGAATACCATCTCTAATGAATGTGAAAATAACAGGGTGAGCATCCTTAACGCTTTCCCAAAAATCAGTTAAAAGATAAACTTGGACATGCAAAAGGTTTTCTTTAACTCCGGCAATAGCATGTGCTTCTGCAATGTACTGATGAATCATTCCTCTTAATCTTTCTTTTAGTTCAAGCCTGGGCATTCTTTTAACATCTGTATCATCAATGATTACAAAGATGTCTGCGTCAGAAGTTTTTAGCGCGTCTCCCCTAATTACACTTCCTGCGGCAACGTAACTAACAACATATTTTTCAAATTTTTGAAGAACAAGGGATTTGTGAATTACAGCAACTTTCAAAACTTGCAAGATTCCTTTATCATAAAGAGGGAAAGCCATTCCGATTGCGTCAAGTAAATCAAATTTGCTGTCAAGCCCGGTCTCCCAAACATCAACAATGGTTTTAACATGAACCCAAATTTCCTGTTTTTCTTTTTTGATTTCATCAATTATTGTTTGCTTCACTTTGGGAATTTCTTTTAATTTTTCCTCAGGGAGAATAACATAAAGGTGAACTTTTTTGGCAATTTGCTCTGCATCTTTCATATCTTTCTCGTCTAACTCTTCTTCTAAGAATCTAGGAATAGCCTTTGGGGGAAGAATTCCTATTGACTGAACAAAAGGATATTTTTTTACAATGAATGATTTGAGTTTGTTAAGCTCTTTTTTTGTTTTTTCCAATTCTTTTTGAGCTTGCTCAGAAATTTCTGGAGAAGGCATTCCCGCTTTGGCTTTTTCTGAAGAATATTTGTCTAAATTTTTTTCAATGCTTTCATTTTCTTTCTTTGGCTTCTTTGTGTCAGAATTATCTTGTTCTTTTGAACTCATGTTTATAATAAGTTCGATTAGCTTTTAAATGTTTTTAGAAAGAATGCAATAAATAAGAAGAAATGCGCGAGCCGAGACTCGAACTCGGGTCACCTCGTTGGCAACGAGATATATTAACCACTATACTACTCGCGCATATTGTTTAAGCTAATATTACCAAATAAAGAGGTTTTTTAAAATTTTAGAATTCTTTAAATCTTTTTAAACCTGGATTTCTTAATGAAATTAAACCTTAAAAAGAGGGTAAAAAGGGATAAGACAAGAAAATGATTTGGACTAATTTAATTTTATTTTTACTTTTCTTAGGAATACTTATCAAAACCGCAGATTACGCAATAAAATATTCTTCCAGAATTGCCAGAACATTGAAATTATCTGAGTTTATGGTGAGTTTTTTTATAGTTGCTTTGATTTCAGTTCTTCCCGAAGCTACAATTGCAATAATCTCTGCAATTCAAGGAGAGCCGGGACTTAGCCTCGGTACCCTTTTTGGAGCAAATATAGCAGATTTAACTTTAGTTTTTGGAATAGTTACTTTGTTTTCATTTAATCAAATCAAAGTCAGAAGTAAAATCTTAAACAATAGTTTCTTTTATTTAATTGTCTTAATCTTTCCCTTAGTTCTTGGATTAGATGGAAATTACACCAGAGCGGATGGAATAATTCTTATTTTTGCAGGAATTCTGTTTTATGCTAAAATTTATGCAGATGGGAGAAGGCTTCGCAAGAAGTTCAATCATGCTCCTAAGGGACATTTAGTGCGAGATTTCTCTTTATTGGCAATTAGCTTAGTAATACTCCTTTTAGCAGCCTCGTTTACAGTAAAATACTCTGTGAACTTTGCCGAAGAAATAAAGATTCCAACAGCAATAATTGGAATAACTATTATTGCATTGGGAACTTGTTTGCCCGAGTTAATCTTCTCAATAAAAGCAGTTAAGAAAAATAGAGATGATTTAGCTTTAGGAGACATTTTAGGTACAGTAATAACAGATACAACTATTGTTTTGGGTTTAGTTGCACTAATTTCTCCATTTAATTATAACTTGGGCAATCTTTACGTAACAGGGGGAGCTAGACTTCTAGGAGGAATAATTATCACTCTGTTTATGAAATCTGAAAAAACATTAAACAAAATCGAAGGGTTGTTGTTGATATTATTCTATATAGCATTTGTTTTCGTAGAATTCTTTGTCAATAAGGTAGTTTAAATTCGAGGATATTTCAAAAAGTTTACTTCTTTGATTTTTTAGGTAGGAAATTCAGAACTGAAGGAAATGCAAAAAGTGGAGGTAATTCCAGGAATTGTAAATTCCCAAAAAGCCCAAGAATCCAAGGAATCCTAAAAATCAAAGATATCTTTTATTTTCCATTTTCTCATTTGGTTTTTGTACTTTATATAAATAACGTATACATCAAGAGAATAATTAAAGATATCAAAGAGTCTCAGAAAAACTGGGTTTCATTTTGTTTGATGTAACCAAATATCATTGTATCCTACCAAATATATAATAGATAAGAATGGTCCATGGAGGAATCGGACCTCCGCCTGTTCGGTGTAAACGAACTGTTCTACCATTAGACTAATGGACCTTATGATTAATAGTCTGATAACAGCTTATTAATAGTTTAAGTTAATATTCAGCTCTTAAAAACTTTTCTTAAAATAAAACTTTCTTTTCAATAGGAAGAATGTCATCATTTTATAATTACATCAGTATACAAATCTTTATAAACCGAGTACGTATCTTAAAAACAAGATGAACAAAGCAAAGATTTTCACAATCTTGATGGTTAGCTTGCTTGCAGTTGTTTTAATTTCTGAATTTGCAAGCGCAGCAGACCCTTTCAAAATCGTTTCAGCTAAATGGCTTCCATCTGGAAAGCAAAGCGAGACAATAACTTTTGGTGATGATATTGACTTCTCAGTTTCTGTTCCTTACAACAGAGACATGATGGGATGTTACTTAATGAAAGCAAGAGTTTCAGTAACATTATACGAAAAAGACAGCAGACAATTAATTTATTCTTTCTTAAATGAAAAATTGCTTACAAGAGAGGAAATCAACAAAGGATTTTTCGCAACATACCACATTGACCAAAATGTTTATGATAATATTGGACAATATTATGTTGAAGTTTACAAAACAGAATCTTGGATGGGCTGCTGGTATGGAACATCTGATGTTAAAGGACTTTTAACTCACAGAATTTACTTGGATGTTGAACAAGCAGAAGAGCCAACACCAGTTATTCCAATCCCAATCCTTTCAGAACCTGTAACACAAGTTAATGAAAATGCTAAATATTCTTATCAAGTAGTTTCAATGGCTAAAAATGGCGGAAGCTTATTTTATGAATTAATAGAATCTCCAGATTGGCTTTCAATGAACAAGAAAACCGGGGTAGTTGGAGGCAAAGCTCCAGAAGTAAATTTAGACACAGACTATTCTATTGTGATTAAAGTTTCTGAAAGAAAATGCATTTCTTATTCTTCTAATACCTGTGAAGAATATTCCACAATAACCTCCTCAACTCAACATTATATTATAACTGTTAAAGATACAAATTCGCCAGAGCCAATTGATTATTACTCTTGCCAACAAGACAGTGATTGCGTTAAAGTTCAAGCAGGATGCTGCAGTTGCAATTATGGTGGAAAAAATACTGCAATAAACAAGATTTATTTAGTAAACTGGATGAGTTGGATTAATTCTCAATGTCAAAGTACTGCATGTGCTGCAGTTCTTTCTAATGATTGGACATGCATAAGTTCAGAAGCAAAATGTGTTATTGGAAAATGCAAACTTATTAATACAACACCTCACGAACCAGTTTGCGGCGATGGAATTTGTGAATCGGGAGAAGATTGCGAGGAAGATTGCGAACAACCAGAAGATGATGATCACGAATCAGACTATGATTACAATGATGTTTACAACACAGTTTATATGCAAGAAGAAGAAACAAGAAAACCTGCAGAAACAATAAACCTGGTTGAACCTGAAACACTAAGAGCAAAGAAAAGCTGCTGGCAAAGATTCCTTGAGTGGATAATTTATTTTTTCAAAAATTTATTTTAAGATTTTTTAATAATCTAAATTATTATCAAATTCTATTTTACCTTTTGGCTTTTTAGAGCTAGCAATAACATCATCGATTCTTAGAATCATTATTGCGACTTCGCTGGCAGAGTCAATTGCTTGAGTTTTTATTTTAGCAGGCTCGATTATTCCTGCTTCTAAAGTATCTTCGATTCTGTTTACAATTAGATTCAAACCCTTGTTTTTTTCACCAGAATCATGAAGAGATTTAAGTTCTGTTAAAACATCAATTGGGTCTAAGCCTGCATTTTCAGCAAGAGTTACCGGAATAAATTCCAAAGCAGAAGCAAACTCTTCAACAGCCAGTTGCTCTCTTCCGCTGAGTGTTTGCCCGAATTTTCTTAATCTTCTCGCGAGCTCGATTTCAACAGCGCCTCCTCCTGCAACAACGCTTTCTGATTTCAAACAGCAAACAACATCCCCTAAACCGTCTTTTATTGCTCTCTCGATTTCATCAATAACATGGCTTGTTCCGCCGTGAATAAGAATAGTTAAAGATTTAGGATTTTCGCATCCTCTGACATAAGTTAAAACAGTTTCGCCGTGTTTCACTTCTTCAACAAGCTCTGCTTTTCCAAGCTCTTCAGTGTTAAGTTCATTTAATCCATTGACAATTCTTCCGCCTGTTGCCTTGGCAATTTTTTCCATATCATCTTTGCTAACTCTTCTGCAAGCATAGATTCCAGCTTTAGAAAGAAGATACTGTACAAAATCATCAATTCCTTTTTGACAGAATACAACATTTGCCCCAACCAGCTGAATTTTATGAACCATCTCTCTGATAGTTCTTTCTTCTTGGTCCAAGAAATTTCTAAGCTGTTCAGGAGAGCTAACTGAAATTTTAGCTTCAACTTCTGTGTTTTTTATTTCCAATGGAAAACCAACCAATGCGATTTTTGCATTGCTTACAATTTGAGGCATATCTTGTGAAATTCTTTCTTTTTCAAAAGCAATTCCGGAAATAAGTTCTGTGTCTCCAACACCTTCACTTTTAATTTTTTCAATTTTTATGTTCTTTAAATCAATGTTTCCTTTGTCTTGGATTTGCTTTACAGCTCTAACAATTATTTCAGCAAATCTTTCTCGGGAATCTTCAGCACCTTTTCCAGTCATGGCAGTCATTGCCACTTTCATAAGAATATCTTCATTTTCCTGGCTAACTTGATAAGCAAGCTCGTTAAGTATTTGTTTGGATTTCTCAGCTGCGAGATGATATCCTTTAGTGATCATTGTTGGATGAATTTTCCTGTCCAAAAGCTTTTCAGCGTTTTCCAATAGCTTTCCAGCAATCATAACCGCTGTTGTTGTTCCGTCGCCAATCTCATTTTCTTGAGTTCTTGCAATCTCCACCATCATCCTTGCCACGGGATGTTCGATTTCCATTTCTTCAAGAATTGTAACTCCGTCATTTGTAACAATAATATCATCTGTAGGAGAAACCAGCATCTTATCCATTCCTTTTGGTCCTAAAGTGGTTTTAACAACCTCAGCAACCATTTTAGCTGCTTGAATATTGTTTCTTTGAGCATCTTTTCCAATCATTCTTTGAATATCTTCAGGCATTAAGAAAACAGGTTTGTCAGTCATACATTTCGAAAACGCACTGCTTTTATTAAGATTATGTATTTGAAAAAATATATCTTAAAATAAGTATTTACTAAAAATCATCTGCCAAGGATTCTTTCAAGGTTTCCAATTATTTCTTCTTCAGAGAGGGACATTCCTGCAAATCTGTGGGTGTGAATTGCATAAGTACCTCTTCTTTTTAGGCTTCTTCGTTCTTGTCCAGACTTAGGGGTATGAGAAACTTGAACATAGAATATTTGTCCTTGATAATCTAAAACAACATCTGCTTTATGATAACCGCAATCTTCTTCAGCAGTTGCTAATCGAGCATGACAATTAGGGATATTACTTGCTATTTCGCATACATAGTGTTCATCTTCATTGTAAACCATATCTTAACCATGCGCTTGAATTATTTAAATGTTTCTAAATGCCACTACTGGCTAGTGAATAATAAAAACAAGCGCCTTGAAACTTATTAATTTAGTTTATTCACATTAGGTTTATATAACAGGTATTCAACTTTTAGAGATGGTTAAAATTCAAACAGTCAGTTTAGAAAACAAAATTTACCCTCTAGGGTTCAAGGTTGTAACCGAGAACTTAGAATCTCTCGGATTGCGGCAAAATCCTCATGTCCTCACATATCCAGTTAATCAATGGTATTTCCTAGACTCAGATAAAGTTTTCCAAGGCCCTGAAGACTTTGGAGGAATATGGGTTGCAAGAACCTTGTCTAATGCAAAAAAGCTGAAAGAGTACATGCGAGTTAATTATTCTCAAGAAACTAGAATTTTTCGTGCGGCCTTAGCAGAGATCCTGTATTGTAACAATTATCGCATTAAAACCAATGGAATAAATCTTTTCCAAGAAGTTTAGTTAAATATTTAAACATCCTTTACAAAATAATTAAAAGATGGCTGAAGAAGAAAACGTTTATTCAAGTGCTGTAAAATATGAAGGTTATGTGAAATTTTCTGATTTGTATAAATTTTGCTATGACTGGCTTAATGATGAAACCGGAATAGTCGCAAAAGAAACAAAATACGAGGAAAAACTTAAAGGAGACACCAAAGAAATTAAGGTTGAATGGGTTGGAGACAAGAAATTAACAGACTATTTCCAATTTAAGATAAAAGTTAATTTTGTTATAAGAAATTTAAAGAAAGTCACAGTAAAAGTGGGTGGAGTGGATGTTGAAACTAATAGCGGAAACTACGAAATCAAAGCGAAAGGGGCTTTGGCTAAAGACTGGCAAGGTAAATTTGAGATGACTGCTTATTATAAATTCTTAAGAAGCATCTATGAAAAGTATATTATTCAACAAGCTCTTGAACAGTTTAGAGAGAAAATTACCGGAGATTGTGACGAGTTCTTGCAGCAAGTGAAAGCTTACATGGATATCGAAGGTAAAAGACTGAAATAAATACCTGATTCTGTATTATTATTAACCGAAATCCTTAAATAGATTTTATTTTTAAGATTAGCATGAAAAAGATATTGATTTCCTTGATTTTAGCACTTTTAATCTTACCAACGATACTTGCATTAGATCTTGAAATTGAAAAAAAGAGTACAGATATGGTCATGATTAGGGGATTGACTGAACCAATTGTGTTTGATTTAGAGATAACAAATAATGGGCCAACAGATACAATTAGATTGTATAATCTTCAAGGATTCATTTTGAGCCCTAATAAAGATATTTCTGTTCCAAACGACGACACTAAAACTTTAAAATTGTCTGTTTCTGCAATTGAAGCACCTCAATTGAAGGGGCTCTATCAATTGAATGTTTACATAAGAGGGCAAAGAGAAGACGAAGTAGCAGAAAGTCTTTTTTTTAGAATAATTGACTTAGAAGAAGCTTTTGAGATTAGTCCAAAAAATATCAATCCTCGGTCTGAAGAGATTGTCATAACCATAAAAAATAATGTCAACATGGATTTTGAAGATTTAAAATTAAATTTCAAATCTAAATTCTTTAATTCTGAAAAGATAATTTCAATTGATGCTAAAGAAACTCAAGAAATTAAAATCCCTTTAAACAAAGAAGATTTCAAAGATGAGTATGCAGGATATTACACATTAGATGTAGAAATAGAATACGACGAACTTATCAGAACCTCAGAAAGCAAAATCCTTTTCTCTGAACAAGATTTGTTGGAAAGAAAAGAAAGTGACTTTGGAATTGTAGTTAAGACAACAAAAATAACCAAGACAAATACAGGAAATGTTAAAATAAACTCTTTAACAGAAGTGAAGAAAGACATAATCTCAAGGCTTTTCACAAGTTTCAGCCCTGCTCCAGATTTAGTTGAACGACAAGGATTATTTGTTCACTACAAATGGGACCAAGATATTCTCCCGGGACAAGAGCAGGTTATTACTGTTAAAACAAACTGGATTCTTCCTTTAATTCTGGCTATCTTAGCAGTTCTTGTGGTTATACTAGCTAAAAAATATTCAGTGCAAAACTTAGTTTTAAGAAAGAGGACTTCTCTTGTAAGAACCAAAGGTGGAGAATTTGCCTTAAAAATAAGCATTCTTGCAGAAGCAAGAAGAGATGTGGAAAAAGTAACTGTTTCAGATAGACTTCCTTCTTTTGTAAGACTCTACGAAAATTATGGAGCAGAAGCACCAAAAAGAGTTGACGAAAAGAATAAGAGAGTAGAATGGTCTTTTGAAGAAATTCACGCAGGTCAATCTAAGATTGTTTCCTACATTGTTTATTCTAAAATTGGATTCTTAGGAAAGTTTGTATTGCCTACAGCTAAAGCAGTTTATGAAAGAAAAGGAAAAATACAAGAAATTGAATCCAACAAGGTTTATTTCTTAACTGAGCAAAAAAAAGAATAAGTTCTCTGAATAGGTTTATTATATTCTTCCTTATGGTTAAATTTATAAGTAATATAATTTTTCTTGAAACAATCCCCGCGTAGCTTAGTGGTTAAAGCGCTTGGCTGTAGATTATATCTAGGGTGGATATTCCACTTCGGAAACTAAATGAAACCTGAAAAGCCAAAAGCAGAACCCGAGAGACCCCAGGTTCGAATCCTGGCGTGGGGATTTTTATTCTCTCTTCAGTTTCTTAATGTTATTTTATCTTACCTGCCCGAACTTTTTGTTTTTCTCAGTCTTTTTTATAAAATTTTGCAGGCTTTTTCTAAATGCATCATCACTGTGTTTTCCCTGGCTTTCAATATAACCTATTCTCACTCTTTTGTATCCTTCTGGGAATTTTTGAAAGTTTTTCCATGCTTGTTTATTCTTTTTTATTTCTTTTAAGATGTCTGGGCAATTGTAAAATTCTTTTCTTCATTTTCGTCAAAAACATGCGAAACTGCCTTTAATCCCATTGAAGTCATTCTCTTCTCCTGAATAAGCCTACGGATACGTTCTTTATTCATTTCAGAAAGCCTGCTGGTTGATCTCCTTGGGCTGAATCTCTGAGCAAACCTCTCTTGGTCAATATTCTTTATTGTGCTGTCAATCCAACCATAGCAAAGTGCCTCATTAACAGCATCATTATAAGATATTCTAGGTTTTTCAGAAGCCTTTTTATAATAAACAAGCCAAACTTCTTTTTCTTTGTTATAATTCTCTTTAAGCCAATTGCGCCAGTCTTCTTTTTTGATAACGTAAAGTATTTTGGTTATTTCCATATGGATTAATTAAGAATATAATGTATAAAACAATTTAAATATTCCCAAATTCTTTAAATTTCATGATGAACAAACTAGCATTGTCTATTTTAATAAGCATTATTCTTACTGCAATAATAATTTCCACAGTTAATGTTGGGATAAGTTTGATTTTAAATCAGCCAGATTATGCAGATTTTTGCGATTATAGCAAAGAAATGAAATTAATGGAAATTTCTGGCAATATAACCAAAGAATTATGCGAAGAAAACCAAGGTGTTTGGGTTCCTATGGAAATACAGTGTATCAAAGCTCCTTGCCCTCAAGGATATTGTGACTTTTATAGAAAATGCCAGCAACAATATGAAGACTCTATGAAATTTTACAATCAGTCTAGATTTTACATTCTAGCAGGACTTGGCTTCGCTTTACTGCTTTTAGGACTTTTTTCCATTGAACTCTTGATTCAAATAACAGGGTTAGCAACAGGGGGAATTTTGGTAATTGAAGGAATAATAATGAACCTTCAAAACAAGCTGATTGTATTTATTTCTCTTGTCACAATCTTGTTCATATTTGGAATTCTTGCTTGGAAAGTTGTTCATAAAAAAGAGAAAGAAGTAAAGAAGAGAAAAAAGAAAAGTAATAAAATAAAAAATAAAAAATAAAGATTTTGCCGAAGATTTAATTCTAATTTCTTGCACCACAGCCACAAGAACCTTCAGCTTTCATTGGGCAACCTGCTTGTCCGCATGCAGAAGAACTAGAACAAGTTCCGCCACAAGAGCCGCATCCAATTGAAGTTTCTACAGTTTCGGATTCTATAACTGAATCTGAAGAAGCTCTAACCAAATAGATGCTTGCTCCAACAATTGCCACCAAAAGCAAAGTAACAATTCCTATTAACAATATTTGTTTCATTTTACCTCCTGAATGTTTAATTTCATAATAATCCAATAAGAACAAGGGTTATATTCAGTTTGGTGAAACTAGTTTCATCGTCTTAAAACAACAATATTATTCATTCCTCTTCTTTTTCTTTCTGCAATCTGTTTAGCTTCAAGCTTATCTATAAGACGAGTCATTCCAACTTTTCCAATTCCAAGCTTCTCCATTAAATCTTTTTGAAACATTGCTCCATTTTCTGCTTGCAACATTTTAACAGCTTCTTTTTCTGTCTTATCTAGATGACTTAAATTAATCACTTTCTTTTTTTCTTTAACTTTTCGAGTTTTAATTATGACTTTTTCTTTTGCGAAAATTAAAAACAAACCGATAACAAAAACAACTCCCGCGATAGCTAAGCTTAGATAAGTTTGAGAAGAGATAGTGTCATACATAGTGCAAGTTGGGCCATGAGAACAAGTTTGAGAGACAATATTCTTCATGCCAACATTGAATATAGTGACAATTAATCCAATAATTACAGATATTCCAATGATTAAAAATCCAACATGCTTATTTTTCATAAAAAAGAACAATAAATCAACTATTAAAATATATCTCTCGA
>CAYQOY010000010.1:0-20125 GCA_964419275.1 Candidatus Woesearchaeota archaeon | reverse complement strand
TTCTGTCGGATATATCTCCGGGAGAGATAAGAGATTTAACTCGCATCACGCAGAGATTAACATGCAAGTTTCACCAAGAGAATTTCCAGAGTTTATGGAAAAAGCATATCATAACTTTAAAAAATCTAGAAATGGAGCTTATCCGGAATTAGTTGATAATCTAGTTGTTACATTTCCAGACTCAGATGAATCTAGAAAGATACGTTACAGTCAAATATCCCCTGTTGAGCAAGAAAAATTCATGAAATCTTACTCTTCAGATTATGTTTGTTCAAAGGAAGAGAACCCTCATGCACCTAATGCTTATCCTGAACCAGAAACAAAAGAACAAAAAATAGAAAAGATACTAGAAGATCTAAGAAATCTTTCCAATCTTGCGAAAAGGAGTTAATTTACTTTTCACCTCATAAAAACTTAAAAACCTCTTTTAGATTATTAATAAGATGAAGAAAAAAGAGGAGATAAATTCAAAGTTAGAAGAAAATATAGAATATATTTTTGGTGTGAGCGAAATGACTCTCAAAGATGTTGTCGATTTCTTCTCCAAAGGCTATAGAATTGAAACTAGAATGTTTTATAACCGAAAGCAAGGAACAGTTGGTGATGTTGCTGGCAGATTTGATTTTATTAAAAAAGAAATTTTAATAAATAATAACCCCTGGTTTGAGTCTGATAAACGAAATACAATTATTCATGAACTTTATCATGGAATTACTTACGCTCAATTTGACGAATTGCTTCTCCCGGAAAAACAGATTGAAGAATTATCTAGAGAATTAACAAAAAAGCTTTATCTAATCTCCAATAATCCCCCTAAAAAAAACAGTTTAGAAGCGCAAACAAAAAAGAGAATAACTTTCAAAGATATTCCAGAATTAGAATTAAAAGATGTAATAAATTTATTTTATGATGGCTACAAACTAGAACATGCCCCAATTACTGGGTCTAGTCTAGAAGAAGATATAGATCCTTTTTTATGTAATTTTGACATTAAAGAAATTGTTATCAATTCAGACCCTCAATGGAATATTGACAAAGAGAAAGTAATCCTTGGAGCTTTTTATTGTGTCAATTGTTTTCGTAAAAGAATAAACGCGCCTGCAAAAGAAATTTCCAAGGCAGTGGAAAAACATCATGATAAATTATATTCCCCAAGAACCGAATTTGAAAAATAAACTAAACAAAAATGGCAGAATCATCTAAAAACAAATGGTTTTCAGATAATCTTTCTGAAAAAGAATTAAAAGAAGAGTTAGAAAAAAAGAATCTTTTGCCTTATTTTGGAATAACTTCAGAGGCTCTGGAAAAGATTAGTTCGCCTTCTTTAGAAAATTTATGCGAAGCAATTAAAACAATTCCTTTGCCTTATGAAGTTTTGATTGCTCAAAATCCCGTGGAGAATATTGCTATGTACTTAACAATTATTGAACTTAAAAAACAAAATAAGCAATTTACCAACCTTTCGGAAAATCTCAGCAAATTAATTTCAGATATTAGAAATTTTTATTGGAAAAGCAAAGATTTCACAGAGCTTTCCGCGAGTTTAAAGTATCCATTAAAAATTTTACCAGGAGATTTGCATCAAAAAAGGCTTGAAAACCTTCCAAAACAGATATTACAAGAGCTGGAACAAGCTTTTTCAGTTCCGTACATGGATTCTACAATAAAATATACTCGAGAAAGCGCAATAAATGAAATTTCTGAAGATTTATACAGAATTTACAAGCAAAACAACTAGTTTTAATTCAGGTTTAGGTTTCTAAAACTTTATATACCCTGAAATGTGCTGAAAAAGTATGCATAGAGAATATCCTGAAGTTCAACAATTAATCTTTCAAGAAGAAATCAATAATCTTGAAACCTTTGGAGTCACTAAAGGCCCGCTTTTACAAGCAAACGCACGAGTTTTGAAATATATGTTCAGGGGAATTCACGATTTAAATATTCCCAGAGGAATGTGGGAATATCTCAATCCAGAAGAAGGATTAGCTATCTATTTTAGGATTACGCCTCTAAAAGAATCTTCTCTTAAGTCTGCTCCACAAGAACTAATGAAATTAATTCCTTATCTTAACAAACAAGCTTGGGCAGACCCTAGATTTGCTCATCTTTCTCATCAGTTTGAACATCCGTTCAGCAGAATGCCGGGTTCCCAAAAGCCAAGACTAGAGAAAATAGCTCCAGAAGATGTTGATAATTTCTTAAGCAGTGTATTTGATGATCCATTAAAAATACCTTACACCAACGCAGATCACTTCGAAGGAGATTATTATGATCCTAACGGGGGATTATATGAATATGCTATTAACAAAAAGCTTTACGTAAATCCAATTTACAATCACATTAAGTCAATTTATCAATCTAAAGAATAAACAACTGATTTCTTTTTATTTTGTTTCCAATTCTATCTGAATGTGTGAAACTTCTTTGATTTCTCTTTGAACTTTAGCTCGAATTTTATCCATTAACTTTTCAATTTGCTTAGTTTTCAAATCCTCATCAACACTCACTTCAACATTGACCAAGATATTAGATAAACCCAAGTTCATTGTTTTCAAGTCCAGAACTTCTTTAACATTCTTAACAGATAAAATGCATTCTTTTATTTTTCTTTCAATTTTAGGATGCGCGCGCTTTCCAATTAAGAGATGTCGAGTGTTATTCAATAAGAATAATGTCAAAATTCCCAGGGTTATTCCAATAATCATTGCCCCAATGCCATCAAACTTCCAATTACCTGTGAAATGATGCAATAAAAGAGCAATTAAACCAAACAAAATTGCCAATGTTCCTGTTAAGTCTAAAATCAAGGTAGTTTTCGTTTCTAAAAAAGCAGATTCTTTGTATGCTTTGATAAATTTCTTGATTTTGCGCTCTCCCAGGATTCTTTTAAGCCCGATGCAAAAAGAGTAAAAATTAGAGATTAAAGCTACAAATAGAATAATCCAAGCTAACCAGATATTTTTTATTTCTTGAGGGTTAATGAATCTTTGCAGCCCGATATAAAAGGTGACAACTGCAGTTACAGCAAACATAAAAATCCCTGAAAGAAATGTTGAGATGTAAAGCGATTTCCCATACCCAAAAGGATGCTCTCTGTCTGCCGGCTTTTTTGAATGTTTTAGCCCAATATAAACAAAGATTTTTGACAGAGAATCAATAGTTCCCTGCAAAGTTCCAGCAATCATCACGATACTTCCAGTTATGATTGCTGCTGTTAAGTTAAGGATTATATCCAGCGCGTCCACAGACAAAGAGGTTAATACAACTCTTTCTGGTGATATTTTTTTAGATAAAGGTTTATTCTTCACGTAAGCTCACCCGAGTCATAGATTATATTTCTTTTTTTAGTTTATTAAGCTTTTTATTTGATGTTTTCTAAGATATATATTAGTTTAAACATATCATTTAAAACCATTTCAGCTAATTAAATCGATGAAATCTGTTTATTTAGCCGGTCCAATCACCGGATTAAGCTACAATGGATGCACTGATTGGAGAAAATCTGCTATTGAAGAGCTAGCAAAATTTGGCATTAGAGGTGTTTCTCCTTTAAGAGGAAAAGAGTCTTACCTTGCTTCTGAAAAAATAATCCAAGACCACTATGATGGATGGGTTATGTCCACTCCAAAAGGGTTAACCACTCGAGACAGATTTGATGTCACATCTTGTGATATTATGTTAGCTAATTTTTTAGGAGCTCAAAAAGTTTCAATTGGAACAATAATAGAGTATGGTTGGGCTGATGCTGCAAGAAAGCCAATCATTACTGTGATGGAAAAACAAGGAAATATTCATGAACATTCAATGCTCAGAGAGGTAACTGGTTACAGAGTTGAATCGCTTGAAGAAGGCTTGCTTGTTGCAATAAAGATACTTTATGAGGGCGAATAAAAAACGCTTTTTCTTTTGGAAATTCAGAGATTAACTTTTAAATATCCTTAAATCAGTGTTTTAAGAGAAAGAAATCCATTGAACTTGCCGGCGTGCCAGAATGGTAATGGGCATGCCTCGAAAGCATGTGTCCGCAAGGACTCCTAGGTTCGAATCCTAGCGCCGGCGTACATTTTCCAGGTTCGACTCCTGGTCTGGGCGTAGTAAAATTAAGAAGATTCTAAGATATCCTCAAAATTCATCTCTTTTTCAGAAATGCCTATCTTTCTCCCGTATTCTCTCGCAGTTTCTAATTCTGGATAACCCTTGCTAAATTTGAACATATGATCTTTAAAAATAACATACATAAGTTTATCTTTTATTAAGTAAACAAAAAATCCTTTTTTAAGAGATTTAATAGTTTTCTCAATAAATTCATCTTTTTTAACTTCTTCGACTTCAATAAGGTATTTATCTTTCACTGTTTGTACAATCTTTGTCAGAAATAGTGCCTCATTATTTCCTAAACTATTCTTCGGAACAGAGCCCTTCCAAACCATTATTTTCTCAAGAAGATTTTATTAATAAACTTTTATTTTAAAGTTAGATATCTTTTAAAATAGACTTCGCTTATCTCATTTATGTTTAAAGCCGTATTCAAAAATCTAAATGGTAGATGGGGGAAGCTTGATCTGGAAAAAGAATCTAAAAAAACAAAAAACGTGAACTTTTCAGACCCTGTTGAATGCGAAAAGTGGTTAAAATCTGTTCATAAAAAAAAGAAAATCGATTTTAGCTACGGAGGTTTCTTAGAAAATAGAGAAAATCTTTGGAAAAACCATTATAATTCTAAAAAACAAATATTTATACATGAAGGAATGGATTTTAATGTCCCGGTAAACACAGAAGTTTTCTTATTTGAAGAAGGAGAAGTTGTTGAAATCATTCGAGAGCCGAAGTTAAATGGTGGCTGGGGAAATGCTGCTGTTTTTTGGATGCCTAAGACAGGAAGATACGTAATCTTTGCTCATATGAAAAAGAAGTTGTTTGTAAAGAAAAAAAAATTTTACAAAAAGGGGCAAAGAATAGGATTTGTTGGATCTCATTGTGAGAATGGAAATTATTTCCCCCATTTGCATATCCAAATAATGAAACCAGAATTTGCAGCAAAATACAAAAAATTCAAATATATCGAAGGATACTCCGAAAGAAATAGCGGCAATTTAAAAAGTTTAGACAGCCCTTTGAAATTTGTTAGATAAAATTCCTGAAATTAAACTAATAGATATTTTTAAAAACAAAAAAGGTATTCAAACAGCATGGCAAAAGAGGACAAATTAAGCAAACAAGAGCGAGAAGAAGTTAGAAAAGAAATTAAAAGAACAATGGAAAAGAAATTCTTGAAGAAAGCAACTTCTTTTACAAATGAATTCAAAAAACAATTTGCAACAGCGATAACAACCGCTTTTGGTTTAGTTACAGCTCTTACTTGGAGAGATACAATCACTATGTTTCTTGGTTCATTTGATACAAGATACTTGCCTGCAGATTACCCTATAATTGCTCAGACTTACTCTGCGGTTTTAATCACATTTTTAGCAACTTTGGGAATTTTAGCTGTTTCCAAATGGTCCAAAGAAAAAGACGAAAAGAAAGATAAGAAATAAGATGATAAAATCATTCTCTGAAAGATGCTATGATATCCTTAGAAAGGTTCCAAAAGGAAAAGTAACAACTTACAAAGCAATTGCTCATCAGCTAAAAACTAAATCTTATAGAGCTGTTGGAACAGCTATGCATAACAATCCTTATTCTCCAGAAGTCGCATGCCACAGAGTTATAAACAGCGACGGCAGAATCGGAGGATTTTATTCTGGAACAAAATCAAAAAAAGCTATGCTTGAAAAAGAAGGCGTTGAAATTTCAAAAGACAATAAAATTGATTTAAAAAAATACGAGTATAAATTTATTTAATATTAGGTACAGAATGAAGTTTCTTTTTTCATCTTATCTTAGCAAATAAAGTGCGTAACTAAGATTTCAAAAGGAAAAAGACTATTTAAGAGTTGTCTCAAGATTAAAGTTATTATTTTCTTAAAGTATATTTTTTAAGATTGCCTTCCACTATTTCTTCTAAAACAAAACCGTTCTTCTCAAGAACTTTTTGGGAGCTTAAATTTCTTTCAGAAGTTAAGGCAGATAAACAATTTAAATTGTAGTCATCAAAAAGTCGAGTTGAAAATTCATTTAATGCCCGAGTAGCAATCCCCTTTCCCCAAGAATTCTTGTTTAACCAGTATGAAACTTCACCAGTTTTAGCATTTCCTTCAGAAAAAATGTTCCCGCAACAAACTCCTCCAATCAAAGAATCTAACTCTATAATCCCAAATCCGATTGAACTAGGATTAGTGATATTATAACCAGTTAATATACTATTAAATATCTTGACATAAATTTCTTTTTCAGTTCTCCAAAGTTCCATTTCTTTTTCAGTTCCAAGCCCATCATTTAAAGAATAAAAAACTTCTTTGTTCAACAATCCTTCAAGAAAAATCTCCAAGTCTGAAAGAGTATATTTCCTTAAAATCTCAGAATTATTGTTTGCTTCCATTTTTAATTTTTGGATTATTCAGGGAATAATCTCTGGGCCAAAGTACTTTTCATATTCAAAGTCTTTAGCAGAAATATTTTTATTTTCAATGAGCTTTTGAATTTCAGGAAATATTCTTTTCATTTCATCTAAGTAATGCTTAATGCTCTTGCAAATCAAATCATCCCCTTCTTGTGGCCAAAGTTCAGCGCTTCTCCAATACAAACATCTTCCTCCGCACAAATCCACGTGAGAACAGCTCTTACATTTAGAAATATCAAATTTTTTTAATTCAGCAGGATTTGTGTTAATATTTCCAGCTTCAAAGCTTTTAATGCAATTCATAATTGGGCAAGCAACAAGCTTTCCAGTTGTAGAAATTGCATAGCCTGCATGTCCTGCTCCGCATCTCAATAAGGTTTTTTCTTTTTTTAAAAGAGAGTCAATTATTGCGATAAAAGGATAAATCTTAATCACTTTGCCTTTTTTCATTTCAGAAATCCAAAAATCCGCTAGTTTTGAGAGACTTTGGTTGTATTCTCCAAGAAATTTCTCAACTCTTTGCTTATTGTAATCAAATTTGTAGAAGCCAACATCCAATTGCCAATGAATTGAATCAAATAATCCTAAGTCCAGCAAATTCTTAACTTGTTCAAATAAATCTGGGAACTCAGAAAGAGTCATTCTTGCAACAAATTCGCCTTTATAACCGTTTTCACGAGCCCATTTAAGATTTTTTACAACTAAATCAAATGTGCCTTTGCCCCTATTGTAATCTGTTCTTTGCCTGTCTCCATCAATTGAAACAAGTATTTTGCTTATTTTCTTAACATATTCAATCGGAAGCTTGTCAAGTGTTTTAGCATTTGTTTGCATTCTGAAGGGAACATCAATTTCGTCAATGATTTTTTTGATTTTTTCAGATTCCAACAAAGGCTCCCCCCCATAAAAAATAAGCACTGCATTTTTGTCTTTTGCAAGAAAATTCTTTAAGGAAGTTAAATCTAAAACAGAAACATCTGGTTCTGAGAAATCAAACTCGAATTTTTCTTCTAAACCATTCTCAAACTCTTGCATTGATTTTTCATAGCAATATTTGCATTGTGAGTTGCATAATTCTGTTAAAATTAAATGATAATGCATGCTACAAGCTAGAAATTATTGTTTTATAAGTGTTATCACTTCTTATTTCTTTGCGACTTTGTCTTCTTTCAAGAGCATCTTTGCTATCAAGAACACAACCCAAGCAATGATCACAAAATTAATAATTGCTCCAAGCAATGCTCCCCATCCAATAACAATTGGACCAATAGCAAAAGTAGCTGTCTGCCAAGCTCCCCCCGGTATGAACGGAGTTATTACGGGCATAACTAAGTTGTCAACCACAGACTTAACCAATGCAGTTGCAGCTGTACCTATAATCAACGCAATTGCCAGCCCTATCACTTTATACTCTTTCAAGAAGTCTTTGAATTCTAAAAGTAACTTCTTCATGTTAAATCTAAGCGAGTTTAGTTTATAAAACTGATTAAGCTTAAAAATAAGCTTCTTAAAAACAAATAAAAACAATAAAAGATTTTAAATTTAAGTGACAAACAGAGTAATCGACTTTAAACAAATAAGAAAAGACTTAATTGAATTGTACGAAGAGTTTATCGAAAATCCAGAAGATAAAAAACTCTTAAAAGAGATTGGAGAGTATGACTTCACTTTCGGAGGATTGTCTGGATATAACGATTACTTGAAAAATCCAATTGTGCCTGAAGATGTGGTGAGCGGATTAAATTGGTTAGGGATGATTGTTCAATATGGTGCTTGGAAAGATGACCATGATCTCTCTAAAGGAAATCTCCTAAGAAAAGCTAAAGAAATTTTAGGAAGAATGAACAAAGCGGATAAATAAATTTTATTTATGGCTCCGAAAGGAGCCTCTTTTATTTTAAAATAATAAATAAAATCTAACCTAAAAATGACAAACAGAGTAATCGACTTTAAACAAATAAGAAAAGACTTAATTGAATTGTACGAAGAGTTTATCGAAAATCCAGAAGATAAAAAACTCTTAAAAGAGATTGGAGAGTATGACTTCACTTTCGGAGGATTGTCTGGATATAACGATTACTTGAAAAATCCAATTGTGCCTGAAGATGTGAAACTCGCTTTGAATGGGCTTTCGGGGATAAGGCAATATGGAATGTGGAAAGAAGGGCATGGGTTATCTAACACTAACCTAATGAAGAGGGCTAGAGAGGATTTAGACAGACTAAAAGCATTAGACAAATAAATTTTATTTATGGCTCTGAAAGAGACCTCTTTTTATTCTAGAAAAGTATTAAAACTTTAAGGAGGTATTGTTTAGTATGAACAAAACTTCTAATGAAAAAGATATTTCTGGAATAAACATTAGAAGAGCTAAACTTGGTGATGAATATGGGTTAGTAGACCTGTTTAAAGAAGGATTAAAAAGAAAAAATTTTATTTACACTGGAACAAACCAAGTAGCTAAGGATAGACTAAAACAAGTTAGAAAAAAATTAACAGGTAAACATCCAGATCATATTACGTTCTTAGCGATGGATAAGTCTAAAAATAAAATTATTGGCTCTTTGGGATTTGGATTCAGAAAAGCAGGAAGACTTAGGCATCGCGTAGATTTAGGATGGATGGTTCACCCAGATTATCAAGGAAGAGGAATAGCAACTGCTATGCTTAAAAAAGCATTAAAGTTTGCAAAAGAAAAAGGCTTCAAAAGGGCAGAAGCAGAAATGGCAATTGAAAACAAGGCTTCTTGGAAACTTGCATTGAAATGCGGTTTCAAAATAGAGGGTACAAAGAAAAAAGCCCTATTAACTGATGATGGAAGATGCATCGACACTTACATTGTGGGAAAGCTTTTGTGAGTTGATTCGATGTTCTAACTCTCTTTCTAATGACGAATAGACTGCTTTATCTAGATAGATCCTCTGAAGACAATCTTCCCAGCCATTAACTCTAATTATTTGTCCTTTTAATTCCGGAAGGTGATGGTATTTGTTGTAAAGTTTGTCCATTAAATAAACTTTGCAAGTTGTTTTTTCAGTGATACTGATAGCATTTTCCAAACTGTCTTCAACAAAAAGTTTCAATCCGTCTTTTTCAACAATCTTCGCTTTATCTGAATCAAAAACAATGTTATCATAAGGAATACAATCTTTAGAAAGCCTTTCCAAGGTATCCTTTTTTCCTTTCATGTAACCATCTCTCGCAGTAACAATGGTCAAGTCAAAATCCTGATAAAGCTTGATTAGTGCTTCCCTTGCCCCATGATAATAAGGAGCGATTTTGAAGATTCCAAGCTTACTGAGTTTAACAAGAAACTCTTTTCGCGTTTGTTCATCTGTAACACCTCTATCAAATCTTTCAGGGTTTACTTTATGCCTTTCAAGACTTAAGAAGAGGTCGTAAATATCCACAAATTTGAAAACTACTTCATCCAAATCTGTTCCAATCTTTTCTTTGCCTTTCATCAAATTTTCTTGATTTTAGGATTATTAAAGTTTTATGTGATATCTTTCAAAATAGGAATTTAGTAATTAATCTGCTTCATTCTTTCTTTAGCATTTCTTTTTATCATTAATCTAGTTATTTCTTCACATGCCAAATATTGTGACTCAGTCATCTTTCTAGAATTTACTGAATCTAGTAACGGACTATACCTATAAAACTTTCCGATGCGTTCCCAACTTTCTTTCTCTTGTTGAATAATTTTTAATAGAGAAGGAAGTTTCTTTCTTTCAATTAATTTTTGAATACACTCTCTATCTTCTTGAAATTGAGTTCTTAAGAATTTATCAAAATCATAAGGGGGCTCGTAACAACATGAAATAAACCTGGCAATATCTTTAAAGGTAATATTCTCTTTAATTTTATATTTTTCTCCTTCAGGAAGTAATGAAAGATACACTTGTTTATCAGACATTTCCTCGATAAAACAATAATGATTAGAACGAAGATGATCAGCTATTGATTGTATTTTTTCTCTTTTTTTAATAAAAGAGGAATATCTGTCTTGAGTATAATCCATAAAAAAGGGTGTCTCTTTGAGTTATTAAAGTTTTAGATATTAGAATATAAGAATTATCTAAAGAATTCTTTTCTTGGCCAATTGTCTAATTGAGAATACCAGGGTTTGTGATTTTTAGAACTGGAATTGTTTGATGGATTTGGAACAAGAGGTTCTAAACTGGAAAGCCCTTTAAATCCGAAAGTTGATTGAAATAAATTTTCTAAATCTTTCCTAGTTTTTTTCCTGAAATCTTCGCCATCAAGAATATTCTCATTTTTATACAATATTTCCCCCTTTTTGTCAGAAATTTGTCGAATTACACTTTTATACCCTACAAAATTAATTATTGTTTTACCACCGGGAAAACCAACGGTCAAATTGATATAATCATTAACGTCTTTCAAAATTAATTCTTCAGAATAGGGCAATCCAAATTGAATATAATCTACGTTAATCTTCTTCCCTCGGTAACTTCTCAATTTATCGAAAGAACTCTCAGTTCGAATTTGTAATTCTTTTTCCATTTTGTTTTCCTCTTATTTTTTTTATTAAGCATTTAATTTTCAACTGTTTTCTTTATAAAGATTATTGTATAAAAAGATAAGTTAAATCAATACCTTTAAATAGCCTCGAAAAATATCATATTCGGTTAAATAAAGACATTAACATTAAAATAAGATAGTTACCGTGTATGAAATAGATTCGCTCTATTTCTGTTATGTGCAATTATTCGATGTGAAGTTAATTAGATATTAACATGGAAAATATAGAAAAATTCAAAGAATTAGGACTAAAACCAGAATTGCTTGAAGTAATTCAAGAAATGAATTTCAAAGAACCAAGTGAAATTCAGCAAAAATCAATTCCATTAGTCTTACAAGGAAAAGATGTAATTGGAAACGCTGCGACAGGCTCGGGAAAAACACTTGCTTTCGCAGCAGGAATAATTGACAAGGTTCTTCCAAGATACGGAATTCAATCTTTAGTTTTAGCTCCAACCAGAGAGTTAGCCGAGCAAATTGCAAAAGTAATCAGAAACTTTGCGAAAAAAACAGGAATCACTGTTTTGGAAGTTTACGGAGGTGTTGGAATTCAGCACCAAATTGACAAAGCAAAAGATGCAGAGGTTATTGTAGGAACACCTGGAAGAGTTCTTGACCACCTTGAAAGAAGAAGCTTTGATTTCTTTAATTTGAAAATACTTGTTTTAGATGAAGCAGACAGAATGGTTGACATGGGGTTTATTCCAGATGTTGAAAAAATAATTCAACAATGTCCAATAAAACGTCAAACACTTCTATTTTCGGCTACAAATTCAGCAGATGTTGATTATATTGCAAAAAGATACATGAAAGAGCCTGTTCATGTAGTGGTAGAACAATATCTTGACTCCAAGCAATTGCAACAATATTTTTATGACACTCCTGGAAACTTGAAATTCTCTTTGCTGGTTTATTTGCTTAAAGAAGAACAATCTGGAATTTCAATGGTATTCTGCAACACCAGAAAAAATGTTGACATGGTTGTTGAAAACTTGAAAAGACAAGGAATTCGCGCACAAGCAATTCACGGAGGGTTAGTTCAAACAAAAAGAAACACAATAATCCAACAATTTTATGATAATAAATCGAATATTTTAGTTTGCACAGATGTTGCTGCAAGAGGATTAGATATTTCTGGAGTCACAAGAGTTTACAATTATGATATTCCAAAAACATCTGAAGAATATATTCATAGAATTGGAAGAACAGCTCGTGCAGGAAAAAAGGGAGTTACAATCAGCATTGTAACAGACAGAGATTATGATAATTTAAGAAGAGTTATGATGGACCCCTCATTGCATATTGAAAGAAAAGACATTCCACAAGAGATTCCAAAAATATTTGCAGACTTCCGTGACAGAGGATATGGAAAAGTTGGAGGCGACAAACGATTCAACAGAGGTGGAACAAGAAGATTTGGGCAAGAAAGAAAATCTAGCTTTAGGGGTTCAGGTTATGCTCAGCGTGCACGTCATTCAACAAGAACTCAAACAAAAACAAGCATTAGAGGATACAAAGTCAGAGAAAGATAAGTTAAAGCTTTGAAAGTAAATTATTTACCTTGCTGAAAGCTTTTGGCTGTAGAACATTAGTTAAATCTTCTAGCTGCTTTTTTGCTTCTTGAACTTCTTCAGAAGAGTAATTCCTATTTTTTAAATTTTCCAAAAAAGGATCTATTCCGATAAGGCGATGATAGTCTGAGTTAAAAGTGTCTGTCCCACTAGAATAAGAACCGTCGCAAAGTCTCGCAATAGTCCATCCCCTTATTTCAGGTTTATCTTCACGAATATATCCATCTCCTAAAAATCCAATATCAACACTCATCGCACTTGAAAAGCTAACTCTCTCTTTGGCTCCAGCAAATATAAAATCCACATATTCATCAAGCAATGTTTGATCTCTTGCTAAAATTTTCCAAATAGGGTGAGATTTAGCATCTCCAACAGATAATGAATCATGAATCTTTTGAAGCCCTTTTCTTCGAAAAACTTCTCCAGATAATTCTTGGTAAATCTCTTCTTTAATGGTTAAATTATATCTATTTTGTTGATTTTCAATAATAATTTCTCTTAATCGTTCAGAATCAAGAACTATTTTTACATCTCCGTTTGGATGATAAATAATCACATCGCTAGTAGTAAAACTATTGTTTATCCAAGCAGTTTTAACTTCCGCTGGGCCATCCTGAACTTCCAATCTTCTTTTCATTAATTGAGAAACATTCATAGGGACTCTACCCTCTTTAATTATCTTAGGCATTTCCTGGAAGATTTTACCATAAAATTCTTTATAAATTTCTGGAGTTGAATTAAGATTAGAGATCATATAAAAGTAGGATAATTTTTTATTTATAAGAATTAGTGTAATTCAAAGCCACAATTCAGAATTACAATTCAAGTGTTCTATTATTAATTTTTTCTTTTGCTCTTTTCAAGAAATCAGCAACACTCATTTCTCCAATATTTTCACCTGTTCTTAATCTCAGGTTAATTTTCTTGGCGTCTTTTTCCTTGTCACCAACTACAATTATGTAAGGAATCTTTTGAAGCTGTGCGTCTCTTATTCTCTTCTGAAGAGTTTCTCCATCGCTAAATAAAGATGTTCTTAAGGATTCATTTTTGATTTGCTTTGCTACCTGTTCAGCATAATCAATTTGCTTTTCGCTGATTGGAACAACAGCTACTTGAACCGGAGAAAGCCAGGCAGGCAAGTTCCCATTTGTATTTTCCAGCAATATTCCCAAGAATCTTTCAACTGCCCCATAAATAACTCTGTGAAGCATAATTGGACGCTGAGGCTTATTGTTTTTGTCAATGTATTCTAATTCAAATCTTTCTGGAAGTGCAAAATCAAGTTGGATTGTAGACAACTGCCAGGTTCTTCCTAAAGAATCCTTAACATGGAAATCAATCTTAGGCCCGTAGAAAGCTCCATCTCCTTTGTTAATTTGATACTTAACCTTGCTTTCTTTAAGCACTTCTTCTAAGATTCTTTCAGCCATATCCCAAATTGAATCAGAACCAATTCTTTTTTCTGGACGAGTGGAAAGTTCAATGTGGTCAAAGGATAAATTGAATTTATCGTAAATTATCTTAATTAATTTCATTACCCCTAAAATTTCAGACTTAACTTGCTTTTCATCTGCGCAGAAAATATGAGCATCATCTTGAGTGAATTGAATAATTCTAAATAATCCTGCAAGTGTTCCAGAGAGTTCGCATCGATGAACAGTTCCAACTTCTCCAACTCTTAAAGGCAAATCTTTGTAAGACTTAGGAGAGTTCTTGTAAACAAGCATTCCTCCAGGACAATTCATTGGCTTAACTAAAAAAGGCCTGTTTTCATAATTAGTTATAAAATTATTTTCTTTATATTTGTCCCAGTGCCCTGAAACTTTCCAAAGCTTTGCATCCATAATCTGAGGTGTTCTTATTTCTTGATAGCCTGCTTTTTGATGTTCTTCTCTCCAAAAATTAATAAGCTCATTGTAAACAATCAGCCCATTATTGTGCCAGAAAATCATCCCAGGCGCAACATCTGAGAATGAAAATAAATCAAGCTGCTTTCCAACGATTCTATGGTCATTGTCTTTTATTTTAGAAGTGTCTAGTTTTGTTTTAGAAATTTCTCTAAGTAGTTGTTTGTAATCAATGGGTTCTTCTTTTGTAACACTTGGAACTTGACTTAATTGCTCTTGAGATTTTAATTTAGTGTTTGCTCCTACACCAAAACTTCTTGAAAGTTCAGAAAGAGGATGCCCTTTGCATTTCAATTCAAATTCTTTGTAATATCCAAAAGGTGCTCTAACAACTTGTTTGAAATCTTTTACTTTCTTTAGTTCTTTCTCAGCTTCTTTTAAGATTTGAACAGCTACTTGAGGTGAAGAAAGATTAGGAGAAAGATGAGCATAGGGGTAAAGAACAATGTTTTCAGCTTTAACTTGCTTGGCTAAATCCTTAATATTTTCAACAAGCTCTTTGGAATTATTGTCTCCGTTCTCAACAGCAGTCAAAATAACCAAAGCTTCTTTCACTGTTTTTTCTTTTTTATCTGCTTCGCTAAGCTCTTCAGGCTCTTTTAGTGCTTTTTTCAAAGCTTGAAACTTAATGTAATCGCAGTGCAAGCTTAAAATTTTCATGTATTGCTAAGATAACTGATATTTTTAAATATTTAGACATGCAAAAAATCAAATCTAAAGAATTTTTTCTTCAATTAAATCGTACTTTTCCAACTTATGTAAAAAAGATTTAAGTGTTCTTGATTCAGAATCGAAGTTGAAAAAAAGGTTTCTTTTAACTTTTTTAAAATAATCTTGAATTAAGGTTGGTTGCTTAAGGTTTGCATTCTGAAAATTATCCAGCAGTTCATAAGTAGACTTGATTAAATCTTGTTCAGAATAAAGCTCAGAAAAAACAGGCAAAAGAACATTAAAATCTCTTTTAAGAGAATCTGCTTTTTTTGGAAATTTCTGGAGTATGCTTAAAAATTTGCATCCAAAGAAATTCAAAGGATCTGTTATAAAATAATCTTTATTTTCCAATCTTATCTTAGCAATTTCCATTTCACCGTATATTTTTGGAGAATCACAAATGATTTTATCTGAATTCAAAGATTGAAACAAAATTTCCCTTGAAGATTTTGAAAAATCAGTTAAAGAGAAACTTTCTCCACCAAATGGCAAAAATTTGCTTTTTTCTTTGTTATATTTTTCAGGTTCAACATATTCATCAGGAAGCTCACTTTTTGCTTTTTTATATGCGGGGGTCTCAACATAATCCAAATCTCCTATCTTTCTAGCAAACTGTTTTAATTTATCAGACAACTCTAAAGGAATTTGTCTTATCTGTGTTCTTTGTATTTTGGGAATTTTTGAAGAGTCTAAAAGCTCAAAATATTGTGCTTGTGAAAGCAACATCATTAAAAGTGATCCGCTCAAATAGTAATTCAATTCACCTTTTTCATTAATTTGAGGATATTTTGTTACAAGATATTCCGCAAAATCTTTAGCGCTTTTTAAGAGTTTAACTCTTTCTTCCAAAGAGATACTTGATTTTACCATAAAAATCAAGAGATGAATACATTTATAAAATCCTTGCCTTATTCTAAAATATGGACAAAGAAATCGGAAAAATAACCAAAAATGACACAACAGAGATTGTTGTGAGAATCGATGACTTTGGAGACAGAAGGGGGCTTACCATAAGAGAGTTTGTTACAAGCGACAGATACACTGGTTTCACAAAATCCGGTGTTAGAATTCTTGCGGCAGATTTCAAAAGGTTCAAGCAGATGATAAATTCCATCTCTGAAGCAGAAATGGATGAAGCACCAACAGCCTCCTCTAAACCAGAAGGAGCATCTAAAAGTGCCCCAGCAAAAAAGTCTTCAAGAAGTCAAGAAGAATTGCCTGACTATTAATTTATTTTAAAATGAAAAAGGGAAAAAGCTGTAAATGCATAGAAAGCCTAGCTTCTAACAGTGAATTTTCTGATATTAACCCGTTAGATTTAGCTAAAGCCTGGACAAATGGAAAAACAGATTACTTGTCTTGCACTTCTTTCGGAAAAGCAAGGTGCTATTGTCCAAAAGATTTAGAAAAAGAATTCTGCAAATATGAAAAACTTTGTCATGATTACAATTTAGCACATCTTCTTTTTCACAGTGGAGTTACTTTATTTGAAAGAAAATTTTAATTTAGAAATATCTTGAAAATATTTTTAGCAATGGTTTGTTGGCTCAGTGTCCAAAAGTTTTTTTGTTCTCCTTGCTTCTTCTGAAAATTCTTCTCTCCATTTTTGAAGGGTGTAACTAGATTCGCTTACAAGTTGACTAACTTTTCTTGAAGATAAGCTTTCAAGAACCCCAATAAGTTTCCCCCGGTCTTCATCTAGGCTATATGTCCCGTATAAATCAGAAGTATTACCCCTTATATTCCAAAGTCTTAATACCGGAACATCTCTTGAATAAGATTTTACAAAAATTCTCATTGCGTTTTTTTGATTCTCGCCTTTAAAGATAAGATTTACATGTTCTCTAAGTGATTCAAGATTTCCACTAAACAAATAATTCCAAATAGGGTTATCTAAGACTTCTTCCCTACTGATTAAGTCTGATTCAGGATGTAAGTTTGTATACTTTTGAATTTCCCCCAGAGGAATTTTATATCCTTTCAAAGAAGCGAGTTGTTCTTCAGTTAATTTTAATGCTCCATCAATTACATCTTTTTTTACATCTATCTCAGAAAGATGTCTTAATATCAAAGGATTATGCACAACCATTATTCCTTCCGAATCATAAACAATTGCATCTGCAGTATCAAAATAGGAACTCCACCAAGAGTCTTTGAATTGTTTGTTTCTAGAATAGAATGCTTTATTTTTCATTTCAACAATCTGAGAAACTGTGGCGGGCTCTCTCTGATCAGTATCCTTAAGGATTTTAGGAAGTTGCTTTATATTTTGTCCATAAAATATTTTATATTCTTCTTCAGGATTATTCAAAACTAATTTTTCAATTTCTTCCATAGTTTTTTAGAGGTTGTTTTGTTTATAAAAATTTATGTTTAAAAGTATACATCTGCAAAAGATGTATCCAAAAGCTTCCCTATCAAATATCCTTCTTTACGATTTAAGGGCAATGAACCGTCAAGTTGGCAACCTTTATTGCGAGCACCTAAATTAATACTTCGTAAAAGAATATTTTCTGAAGGCCTTTTCAAATAGTTTTCATCTAACAAGAGGCTTCCCAAGGAAATTCCTTTGTCTGCTCTTAAAAGAAAATTTCTTGCACTTTTTTTAAGATAAATCAAATTTTCCCCCTTAGAAAAAGAGTATTCCTCTCCATCTAAAAGGTCGTATTCTTCAGGAGTTATTATCAAAGCGCCTTTTTCTAACTTGCTTTCAATATTCATGTTATTAAAGGGCTCAGCATCCAAACAAATTTTTATTTTTCCAGCCGGGTGGTATGCGATCCCATCTCGCGTATCTAAACCCTGCTTGAATAGATACTTCGCAAAAGGAAAGAATTCTTTGTCTCTAGAAACAACAAGTTCGCTAACATCGCAAATGCTTAGCTGTCTTCGGTATTCTTTAATAATCTTAAGATTAACCTCTGTTTGGGGTCCTTTAAATCCCTTGTAAATCCGAATTTTTTGCTTTTTCAACTCTTCCGGCATTAGTTACATATATGGAGACGGTTTATAACTTTTATGAAACTGCGAGGATAACTTAAATTCATTAAATTTATAACTGAATTCTTCATCTAATTTTAATGGAAAATGAAACTAAAATCAGACAGCCAATTGTAACAATTTGCGGGCATGTTGACCATGGAAAAACCAGTTTGCTCGACGCACTTAGAGGTAGCTCGATTCAAGAAACAGAAGCAGGGGGAATAACTCAAAAAATTTCATTTAGTCTTTACCCTCTTAACAGATTAAAAGCAGCTTGCCCTTTAATTGACAAAATGGGAATTCAGCTGGATATTCCTGGATTCTTGTTTATTGACACTCCTGGACACGCAGCATTCACCAATTTAAGAAAGCGTGGAGGAAGCCTAGCGGATTTAGCAGTTTTAGTTATGGATATAAACGAAGGAATAAAACCTCAAACCGCAGAAGTTCTTCAAATTTTAAGAATGAATAAAACCCCTTTCATAATCGCTTTAAACAAAATTGACAATATCTCGGGCTGGAGAAATCTCTCCTCAGATTTAAGAAAAAACATTGAATCACAATCTCCTGCAACTCGACAAAATTTCGCTGAAAAATATTTAACAATAATCGGTGCATTGCAAGCACACGGATTTGATTCTGATTTATATTACAATATCACAGATTTCACAAAAAAAATTGCTTTGGTGCCTTGTTCTGCTCGTACAAAAGAAGGTGTTCCAGAGTTAGCATTAATGCTTTGCGGATTAAGCCAAAGATATCTGCAAGAAAGACTTAAACTTGCTGAAGATGCCAAAGGAGTTATCTTAGAAATAAAAAAAGAGCAAAATGCAAGTTATATGGAAGCAATACTTTATGATGGAGAATTATCCAGAAAACATGAAATTGCACTGTCCAGTTTTGATGGAGAACCAATTGTTTCAAAAATCAGAATTTTAGAAGAAATTCTGCCTCTTAGCACAAAATTCCATCCAATTGAAAATGTTAAAGCTTCAACAGGAATCAGAATCCAACTAGCAGACAAAGCAGATGTTCTTCCAGGAATGCCTTTTATTATCTACAAAAATAACCGGGAAGAAATTTCAAAGATGTTCAAAAAACAAATTGCAGATATTATTCAAACTGACAAACAAGGAATAATTGCAAGAGCAGATTCTCTTGGAAGCCTTGAAGCTCTTCTAAGCTTGTTAAGGCAGCAAAATATTCCGGTAATAAGAGCAGGAATTGGAAGCATCAATAAAACAGACATAATCAATGCAAAAGCAAATCTTGGAATAAATGAAGTTGATGCAATTGTTGTTGGGTTTAATGTACAAATTGATGAAGAAGCTGATTTGCTAGCAAAAAGTTATGCGGGAATAAAAGTTATCACAGACAATGTTGTTTACAAACTAATTGAAAATTTAGCAAAATTCCGTGAAGAAAAAGCCAAAGAAATCGCAAAAAGAAAACTTATGGAAATGACTTCTATTGTAAAAGTAAGAATTCTTCATCAGTATGTTTTCAGAAACACAAATCCAGCAATATTCGGAGTCAGAATTGAAGCAGGAAAGCTCAATCATCATCTAAACTTTATTGACAAACAAGAAGAAAAAGCAGGAAAAATAAAAAACATTCAGTCTGAAAACAAATCTGTTGATGAAGCAACAGAAGGTATGGAAGTTGCAATTTCAATGCCTGGAATGAATTTCGAAAGAAAGCTAAAAGACAAAGATTTCCTTTATTCTGATATCTCTGAAACTCAATTTAGAAAACTCAAGAAAAACAAAGAGCTTCTTTCTCCAAAAGAAATGACTCTCTTGCAAGAAATTGCTGAAATCAAAAGAAAGACTCAGCCAGATTGGGGAATGTAAATTTTTAGCGAGTTTTTAGTTTAGATGAATTTATAAAATTCCTTTTCTTAA
>CAYQOY010000009.1:5497-20892 GCA_964419275.1 Candidatus Woesearchaeota archaeon | reverse complement strand
ATCGGTATTCTGTGCAAGGAAGTTTTCCACCATTACACTTTTCACAATCCTTTCCTCCAAGAGGTGCTTGCCAAGGATCACATTCTACTGCAACAACGACGTGCGAAACTTCAGGTATTATCCCCATCAAAATAACTAAAACTGGAAGAGCTATAACTCCTAAAATAGGGTTGCTCAGCATAACTAGTAATGTAAGGGAGGACAATCCAAGAGATAATAAAATACTACCCCATCTTCCTAAATTTCCTGCAGTCGTTTTTAATCTTTGATTAGTTTCTTCTTGAGCTCGAGCAAAAGCGGTTGTTTCTTGCAAAGATTGAATAGGAATATCTCCGAAGGAAATTTCATTTAAATCTTTTCCATTTGTAGAAGTAGGAATAATCGTAGAAGTGGGGGTGTAATAATAAATTTCATCTTCTTGAGCAGCACTGACCAATGTTAAATTTTGAGCCCATAAATTTGAAATAGCAAAAATTCCAATTAATAAAGTTGCAATCTCTAAAATAGATATGCCTAAATTTTTTTTGTTTACCATTCTTTCGTTATTATCTCACTCTGATTTATTATTTTAATTTCATTGCTTCCAAGTTCACCCAGATAATTAGGTTGAGCACCGCAATCTCCCAATGAAGAACACAATTTATTAGCTTCACGAGACCAAGAATTTTCTTCTCCCCGATACAATTCACAGTTTTTTCCAACGCAGTACCATTCATCGAGATTGAATAAAGCAGCCCAAGCACTCCTTTGTAGTTTTAAGGTAACAGCAATGCTTCCAACTTCACAAGCATCTTTAGCTAAAGAATCATCAGCCCAGTGTTTTAATCCTGTGGGATATTTAGGCAAGCAAACACCTTCTCCTGTTAAATTTCCTAATCCAAGAAGAGTTGTTCCAGCAAGATCAACGCCTTGAGGAGAAGCTTGCCAAATGCAATATCTTTTTTCAGAATTTTCACAATCTTCTTTTTTTATTTGAAGTGCGCAATCCTGCCATCTGTTTAGTATGCATTTTGCAGAAGTAAATCCGGTTCCTTCTCTCACTTCTTTTTCTTCGCAAATTTCTTGACGGAAAGAAGCGCAAGGTTCAATAGTGACTTCTCCATTGTAGCAAAGCAATCTAGAATATTCACTTCCAGGAGTATTCAACAAAGAAGAACTAGCTGTGTTTTCACACCAAGATTCTCCATGAAGATATGTTTGTCCGTTCCATTCGCAGCTTAAAGGAACGCAAATGTTATTTCCCATTTCTGGTTTAATTGAATCTAAACTATTTGATTGTCTGCAAACACTTCCTTGGTAATAATCGCAATTTCCGCAAGTATTGGAATTAACAGGTTTTCCATTTTGATTATATTGCAAACTGCAAAGAGCTTCTCCAGAAATTAATCTTTCCCAGTAATTATTATCTCTGACTTTAGAAGCATCATAAACATTTGCTGTATTTCCGCATGAATCTAAAAAATAAACTTCATCTTTTCCTTGAACACAAGTTGTTCTTTCACTTGGAAGGCAACTTGTTCCCAATGATTGCGCAGTGCATAATAATCCTTGATGGAATGTAACTGAAGAGCCTGCAGAAGAAGCTCCTCTTTTTGCGCAATCTTCATTTGTAGTCATAACACATGTTTTTTGAATCCCCTCATCTTTAACACAAGCTCCTCTTGCAGTAGGATAAGCACTTGCAATACATTTAGCTTCATCAGTTATATCTTGACGGAAAGTGGTATTGAGATTATAGTCTGCAGAAAGTTTGCCGCAATTTGTTTGAGTGGTGAATGCAGCTTGATTTCCCAAGAGGCAGCATCCCAATTTACATAAAGAAATTTCACTTGGAGCACTTAAATTCCAAACACCGCCGGATTCATCGCAAACTCTTTTAGGAACATTAGAAGTGCAAACACCTTCGAGAGGTCGAATGCAAGTCCCGAGCTTACAATAAGAAGTGGAAGCGCAAGAAGTAGGAACATAATTGAAAGTTTTGTTTATTTTTTCAATAGGAACATTCTGGCACCAAGCGCCGTCTGTTGTTTTTTCAGCACAATACAAAGATTCCACTGCAGATAAAAAATTAATCTGAGAGATAATTAAAACTAAGAAAATCATTGCCAAAAACCCAAAGATCAAATCTCTTTTTTTCATTTTATCCATATCCTGGGGGGAAAACGTAGCTTCTTACCGCAAACTGGAATTTATCTTCGCTATCCCTGTTTGTTAAGATGTAAACTGTTGTTCCGTCATCTTGTTTTATTTTTTCGAATTTAATATCTCTGTACAAAGACATATAGTCAGTTGTTCTGGCATCCCCATAAAGAGTCTCCCACTGCACTAATGTTTCAGAAATTGTTGCTAATTCATAAAGATTATTGTTAAGAGTTATATCAAAATTTTCATGGAG
Organism: Candidatus Woesearchaeota archaeon; assembly: GCA_964419275.1. Lineage (GTDB taxonomy): Archaea > Nanobdellota > Nanobdellia > Pacearchaeales > GW2011-AR1 > JAKLIN01. The sequence goes on along the minus strand of CAYQOY010000009.1, from coordinate 18,497 downwards.
ATTAGTCTGACCCCCTTTTCTTAAGGTAAGGGTTGTGCTAGGTTTGAATATAATCACCTTAGGCATAAGAATCACGTCTAAATCTTTGTAATCTAATTGAACCTCATATCCTTTTTGTTGGTAACTTTGTTTTAAATTGTCAAAGCAGCCTTTGGTTTCGTCTTGCAAATTTGTTTTAAGCTCGCTTTCAATATTCTCTTTCAAGAAAATTCTTTGAACAACACAAGGAGTGTGATATTCTTCAGTGTAACAAACATAAGATATTTTATTGCTTTCGTAAAGATAATAAAGAGTCGGATTTAAAATTCCTCCCTGAAGAGAAACTTTTTCAACAGCCTCGTTTAAAGAATCTTCAATGCAGTTTCTTAGCATTGCTTCAGGAGTTTGAGCTTGGGGGTTAACATTGGTTTTAATTCCTGGAGCTAAAAAATAAAATGCAGCAACAACAGCCACAATCAATATAGCGATTATTACAAATAATGTAACTTGTCCTCTTTTATTATACATATATTTCATATGATATTTTTGTTTAAAAATTCTTTGTTTAAATACTATAAAAACTCAAAGAGAAATAATTCGATAAAAAACAAAATTAACCAGCGAAATAGAATTATTTGGCGTTTAATCTGTTGTTTCAACTCTTGGCGCAAGAATAAAACTTAATTCAAGATTTTCAGCTTTAACATCCATTCTCAAAGGATGGCTTTCTGAAAATTTCAAAGTTGTTTTGTCAGAGAGCTTGGCGCCCTTCAAGAACTTTTGCAAGTATTCCAAACTGTATCTGGATTTGCAATCTTGAGCAATTATTTCCGCTTCATCACTGGAAAATTCTGAGCGAGCAGAATTAAGTCCTTTTGATTCGATTGCGAATTTTCCTTCCTTGATAATAAATGAGCAAGCATCAGAGACAACAATGCAATCTTCAATTGAATCCACAAAATCAGCAGAGTTAAGTTTAACTCGAGAATTGTAATCTAAGTCAGGCATTTCTTTGTCTTCTTTTTCAATATCAATCAAGCTTAAAACAAAGCTTCTTTTGATTCGGTCATGAATATTAATCACAAGAGTGTTGTCTTTTTGTTCTAAAAAAAGTGTGCTGTTTGCCCCGCATCTTTTTAAAATTCTTTTCAAACTGTCCAAGTTTATTCCTAGAGAGTCATCTTTTACATCAAACTGAGAAAAAGCTTCTTTTGGAATTTTGAAACTAACCATCGCAACATTTGCAGGATCAATGGCAGTTATCCCAATTCCAGAACTGTTTATTTTAAGTTTTACTTCTACAACAAGCTCAGACATAATGTCCACAGCCTTAGCCAACAAAACAGGATTTTCTAATTTAATAAGCATTTTAATTTCAAAGTCTCTCAACTTTTAAGTATTATTGTTTTCAAGATGGGGTAATTATATAAAGATTTCCCGCTGAATTATAGAATGGAAGAAAATTCCACTAATCCTAAAGAAGAAAGAATAAGAAAAATCACCAGTTTGTATTATTCCCGCCCAGACATTCAAGCGGCGATGTTTGAATTTTGCAAAAATAGGGAAGTTGTTCCAAGGTATTTTGAAGGATTTGGAAAGCGCCCAGACACATTTCAGTATCCCAATGACATTTTTGAATTGGTAAAAAGAGGTGCAACTTCATTTCATTGTTCTGAAGAAATTTGGAAAGATCCCCTTGAGCTTTCACTAGAACAAAAAAAAGAAGATTTAAACAAACTTCGTTCAGGATGGGATCTGCTTATTGATATTGATTGCAAATGGTTTGATTACAGTAAAAAAGCAGCTCAAGCAATAATAAGAGTTCTGCAAAAATACAACATTAAAAACATAGGAGTGAAATTCAGCGGAAATAAAGGATTGCACATAATTGTTCCAAGCGCAGCATTTCCGCAAGAAATCGCAGGGCAAAAAACCAGCGAGCTTTTCCCAGACATTCCAAGAAAAATAGTTTCTTTTATTAGAATCCAAGCTGAAAAAGAGTTAAAACAGATTCTTCCAGAAGATTTTTACTCGCAATTTAAGAATGTTAACATTCGGAGGGGAATAAAATGTAATAACTGTGGGGAAATTGCAGATGAGATTTACTTGCAATCTTTAATCTGTCCAAGATGCAAAAGAGAAGAATTGAAAAAAATTAAAATCGAAGAATTAAACTCCGCAAAACCAAACAAATGTCTGGATTGCGGAAGAATTTTAGAGCTCAACGAATCCAAATCAAAAAAAATTTATGAATGCAAGAAATGTAAAATTTCTTCTACAAACAATCCAAATAATTTTTCAAGAACAATGGAAATTGATTTGTTTGAGTTAATGGGCTTGGATTTGGTTTTGGTTTCACCCAGGCATTTGTTTAGAACACCTTATTCTTTGCATGAAAAAACAGCTTTGGCAAGCGTGGTTTTAAATTTAGACGAACTGGAGAATTTTCAGCCCCCCGATGCCAATGCATTGAAAATAAAGCAAGTAAGGAACTTTATGCCAGATTCTGTTCCAGGAGAAGCTTCAAAACTTTTAATGGAAGCTTTAGATTGGGCAAAGAAAAACCAGCCAAAAAAGGAAATTAGCGGAAAAGAATTCGGTTCCACCTCTTTTTCTGGTTCCAGCGGAACATCAAGCAATCAACCTGTAATAAAAATTGAAAAAATTTCAGATAATAACTTTCCGCCATCACTTCAGAAAATACTTCAAGGACTTGAAGATGGAAAAAAGCGAGCTTTGTTTATCTTAATCAACTTTCTTCATTCAATTGGTTCAGACAGACAAAGCACAGAACAAAGGCTTTTAGATTGGAATCAAAAAAACAAACCAACCAAACTAGATGAAGGATACATCAAAACCCAATTAGATTGGAGTTACAAGAAACCACCAGTTCTTCCCCCAAATTTCGATAAAGATTATTACCGAGGAATTGGAGTGATTCCAACTCAAGAAGAGCTGAACTATAAGAATCCAGTTAATTATTTCATAAAAAAATCGCTTTCTGAAACAAAAAAACAAAAAGCACCTGCAAGAAAAAAAGTTTCCAAGAAATTGCAAGCGCATCAAGAAACAAAAAATAAAGAAGGGAAATAGCGAAAATTACGGATAATTTTAAAAACTAGAAAGCGCTTAATCTAACATGAAAAAAAAGGTGTTGCTATTAGTTTCAATCTTATTATTATCAACTTTAATTTTAAGCGCAATTTCTGCAGCAAATCAAACTAACTCTAGCAGTTCCTCAACAGCTGCAGTTACAATTGATGCAAAAGCAAAAGCATGTTTGCAATCTCAGCTTGGAAATTGTTCTGCAAAATCTTTAGAAGAGAAAATTTTTGGAACTCTCGCAGGAGTAACTTCTTGTGCAGCTCCGTTAATCGCAGCTTCTGAAAATGGAAATGAATGCTGGCCCGCTGGAGCATGCAACATCAATCAAACAGCCCAAGCAGTTTTAGCATTAGGAAAATCTTCAACATCAAAAGCTCAAAATTGGCTGGAAAGCAAAACAATTCCTGCAAAGGGATTAGAATGGTATTTGCAAATAGAAACAATCGAGCCTTCAACTTGCACAATTTCTTATTCCGGGGAAAGCCATACTTTCCAAATCAATGAAGACAAATCTTTGAGCAGAGGAGCAGGCTCTTGTTTAGCATTAGAACAAGATTACATGTTGAAAGTTTCCAATAGAAATGAGTGCTTCAATGTTTCTTTTTCCATTTCTTGTGACCAATCATTTTTAGTAACTAAAATGTACAAACCTTTAGAAGAGCAAACATTTTATCTTTCTGAAAAAACTAACTCGGGTTCTCCAGGAGCAACTGCAATTGAAAAAATTGACGCTGCTTGTTTTAGCTTGACAAACACCTGCAATTACAAAGACAGTTTATGGGCGGCACTTGCATTAGACTCTGTTGGAAAAAACATCTCAAGGTTTATTCCTTATCTAGTTGTTTTTGCTGAACAACCAGAGAATCAGAAATACCTTCCAAGTTCTTTTTTATACATTCTTACCAATTCTGGAGAATATAGAGATAAACTTCTTGCCCAACAAAAAGAAGTTTCAGGACAGTATTATTGGGATGTATCTGGATACAGATATTATGATAGCGCTCTTGCATTGTTAGCTTTTCCTTCTGAAACACCCGAAGAGGAATCCAAGGTAATTTCTTGGTTAACAAAAGTCCAGGGTCCAGAAGGATGTTGGAATTCAAAGAACATAAGAGACACAGCTTTCATTCTTCATTCAATCTTTGGAGCTAAATACTCTTCTGGAGGATCAGGGCTTCCAAGTTGTTCTTCTCCTAATTATTGTTTAACTTCTGCACAATGTGGAGGAGTCCAAGGAGCAGTTGTTGAAGGATATTCTTGCTCTGCTGGGGCAGTTTGCTGCAATAAGAATCTTCCAACCTGTTCAGAAGTAAGCGGAATATTCTGTAAATCCAATGAATTTTGTAAGCAAGGAAATGGAAGTGTTTCTGTTTCAGATTCTTCTTTAGGACTTTGCTGTGTTGGGGGAACTTGTGAAAAAAACTCTGAGGGTTCAGGACAAGACGAAGAAACATGCATAGGAACAATTGGTTCCTGCAAAGATGCGTGCGAAGACGGAGAGTCCAAAACATATGAAGGAACATGCACATATCCCCAAGTTTGTTGTAAAGAAGAGGAAAAGTCAAATAATTCTGCATTTATAATAATCTTAATTTTGCTTATAGCTCTGGCAGTTTTGGGAATAGTGTTCAAAGATAAGCTTAAAATTATTTTATTGAAATTAAAGTCTAATAAAATGTTTAAAGGAAAAACCAAAGAGCCTGCGCAGCAAGTTCAAAGAGGATTCCCTGGAGCATCTAGAACTCCTTATTCTTCAGTCAATTCAAGAATGCCTTCTCAAGGAATTCCAACTCAAAGAATTCCCCCAAGAGCCTCTGCTTCTTTGCCTCCAAGAAATATTTCAATGCAACGCCCAACTAGCCCAATGAACCCTTCTGTCAGACAGCAACCTCCTTGGCCTCAAATGCAAAGAAAAATTGTAAAACAAAAAACTCCCCCTGAAGTTGAAGAAATTTTAAAGAAACTTAAAGAAATAGGAGAAAACAAATAGAACCTAATAAAATTTATTAACACCTATTTTTTAGTTAAATCATGATATCAAAATCCAACAAGGTTGTTTTTACACTTTTAGTTGTCTTTTTGCTAAGCTTTTCATTTATTTCTGCTTTGGAGTACGAAATTAAAGAAGAATTTGCACAAGAAGAAACAATTTTAGCAAAAGTGTCTGGAAGGTTTGTAGATTCAATCTCCTCAAAGGATATTTCTCTTTATCAAGATAATGTAAGAGTTGCTTTTATTGCTTCAGTGAAAAAAATAAACGAGGATTATTACATCTTTGGGCAGGGAGTAACCAAAGAGGCTGGAAATTATTCCCTGAGAATTCAGGGAATTAGGTACATTGTTTCTGGAGAAACTAAATCTGATGATATAATAATTCCCTTTAAAGTCTCAAATGAAGTCGCAGACTTTACTGCCAATCCTTTAGTTGTTGTTACTTCAGAAAAATTTACTATTGAATTATCTAACAAAGTAGATAAAAGAATTGAAGTTAAGTCTAGTTTGGGTAAACTCACTTCAACAACTTCCTTGACTTACGATGAAACAAAGCAAATTGAATTCAGCTTGGCAACCCAAGAAGAGTCTAGTATTTCTGAGATTACCTTAAAATCTGAAAATACAGAGTATAAGATCATCGCTTTTAAAATAGCTCCTCAAAGCATTCCCGGGATAGTAGCAGATCAAGGAGGAGTTTCCATTCAACAAGAAAAAATTGAAAGATACGCATATATTGAAGAGGGAATCAAACCGGGAGTTTTTGTGATAATCAACCCTTGGGAAGTAGAATTAAATAATATTGAAATTTCTGTTTCAGATTCGCTTAAAGACTATGTTAGCATAATCAACAAAACAGTTAGCCTGGAACCAGAAAGTGAAAAATCAATTATTTTTGAAGTTAATCCCGGGACTGAAGAAAAAAATGTAACTGGAGAAATAATTGTTGAAACCAGTTCTTCTGAAACATTCCTCCCGGTTTTTTTAGGAATATTCCAAGCTTATCAAGGAGACACACAAAACTCGGGAGAAAAATATCAAGATTGTAATCAAGTCTTTGCAGGAACCACTTGCAAATCCAACGAGGAGTGCATTGGAGAAGTAAGAGACCCAACTGAAAATCCTATTTGCTGTTTAGGAGAATGTAAAACTAAAGAAGGAGAGCCATTGGATACAGATAAGGCTAGTAAAATTGTTGGGTGGGTTTTAACTTTATCTTTGGTTTTAATTGGTGTCTGGTTTTTCTTGAAAAAATACAAGGGAGCGAGCAGGCCAATAGACTTATTGAAGATTGGAAAGGGAAAGGCTAATACCAAAGCTTCACTTGGAAAGTTAGAAAAAGCAGAAAAAATAGGATTGGAAAAAGAGTTTGAGGATAATGATTTACCTTCTGCCATAAAAAATTCTTTGGATAGTCTTTCTAAGAAAAAGAAATAAAATTACTTTTTCTTTTTAGGCTTATCTGATTTTTTGTTGCCTTTCTTTTCACTCTTTTTTTCAGAAGTTTCAATAGTAGAGCGCTTTTCGTGCTCTTCAGCATGTTTTTTTTGCTGTTCTAGGATTACTTTCAATTGATTCTTAAGAATGGCGTTCTCCATTTGCATAACTCTTGTGACTTCATCGTATGAATGGAGTCTTCTGGTTAAATCATTGAGCATGTCATTCCAGTCTGCATTTGTTGAATGAATATCCTCTGGTGAAAGGATTTCTATGTGAGAAGGCATGTATTTGAACATTATTCCCACTAAATCAAACAAGCTTGTAACTTGAATTTCCACTTCAGCAAATGTCATGTATAATTCTTGTTGTTGAACATGAGCAGGTTGTTCTTCTTGTTTTAACTCCCTTGGCTCTTTGATGCTTTTACTTAAAACCTTAACGCCTTTTTCTTTGTTTAACTGTTCTACTAATTGAGTGAGTGCGGAAACAATATGTTCCTTGGGTCTTCCCAAAACTTCTAAAATCAAAAGTGCGTTAATTTCTTGTTCGTCTCTTGGCATTTTAATCAAACTCGGTTTTTGGTTTTTTTAATTTTCTGAGCAAAAAGAGAATAGCAATAAACAAGCCAAATGTAATCAGCCCGTATATTAAAAATTTCTCTGAATTGAATTCAAGCTTTTTGCTTTTTATATCTTTTGTCTCGCCTTTAGAGAGATTTATTAGCGCTCCGCGCGAAGTGTTTTGATTTGTCTGCGAGCTTTCTTTCAATATTCTTTGAGAGTTTGTTTTGTTTATCTCGTTTTCTTCTAAATAATTTTCATTTAAATTTTCGTTTTCTGCAGTCTCTTCTTCAGCCCCAGTTTCTTTTTCATTGGAAACACAAGCAAGATTTTGCTGTTTGATTTTTTCCAGAGTTATGTTCCCTATCCCGTTAACTTTAATTAAATCGTCAACAGAACTGAAAGGGCGAGAATCCATTATTCTTTGAGCTAAAACAGGCCCAATTCCAGAAATTTTGTCTAAGTTTTCCAAAGAAGCCGTGTTGATATCCACTTGATCACTATCGCAAAGCGCAGAAATTGTGCAAAGAGCAGAAAAATAAACAAGAATACAAAGCACCTGTAAAAGGAACTTAGTCATTTTATTTTCCAAGGGAATAACTGTTTTTATTTATTGTTGTTTTTTATTATCGCTGTTTACAGTTTGCTGTTTGTTATCCTCGGTCTTTACTTTTTTAGTTTCATCTTCACCTTTTTTTCTCGCGTACATCGTGGCAAAATCAAGATATTCAATCTCTTTGCCTTGCTTGGGTTTTTTTGCAATTAAAATTCTAGAGAAAATTTTATTTTCCAGAAGCCAGAAACACATTCCTTTTTCAGTTTGGTCAAGATATCCATTTCCTTTAACTTCAATGGCAATAACATCGTAATGCTTGCCTTCTGTTCTTTTAAAGCAAATGAAATCCGGAAATCCTGTTCCAATGCTTAGCACTTTCAAAAAAGGATTGTATTTTCTTTTTGCAGGTGCGACTTTATTTTTTTCATAATCAACAGTGTTTGTCCACTTGTCCACGCACCAACCCATATTTTCCAAATCTTGCCTGACTTTAGCTTCAAATTTCTGCCCCTTAGCCCTATTGCTTTTTCCTCGCTTGGAATTTTCAAGCTTCTTTTCATCAACAGTTTCTTTTGCCTCTTTTTTTGGATCTCTTAATTTTTCCATGATCTCATTCACAAAAACAAGTTTATATTTTTAATTAAATTAGAATTCACAATCTACAAATCGCGCGCTTGAATTGTCCGCCTTCCGTTCGCCTTAGCGCGCTTTATTGCAGCTTCAAGTAGCTCTTCAACTTTCATTTCCAAAGCAGTTCCGACTTCGTCTGCGACACTAGATATAGCCCCTTCTTTATCCAGGTTTTTCACAACTTTTCTTATATTATTTTTTACAACAAGTGCCATTTTAGTGTTTATTTCCTCTTTATTTTTAATGCTTTGAATTTATTAAACTTATTGAAGTTCAACCTCTTTTGCAATTTTCTTTATTCCGTCAATTGCTAATTGGAAAAATTCATCTAAGCTTAAACCTGTCTTTTCAATTTCCAAGATTATTTCCCTGTCTACTTTAGCAGCAAACGCTTTGTCTTTGAATTTCTTTTTCAATCCGCTTGGTTCCATGTCGCTAATTTTCTTTCCGCGCATCAAGGCATAAGCATGAATTAATCCTGTAACTGTTTCAGCAGCAGCGAGGGCAAATTCTATTTTTTCGTTTCTAGTTTTACTTTTCAACGCAGGCAATTCATCAAATCCGTGCCCGTGGCTAACAAGTATTTTTATGAACTTTTCATCAAATCCAGCCTGCCCCAAGATATCTGGAGCTTTTTGCAAGTGAGTGGAAACTTCATTTTTGGTCAATCCCCAATCAACATCATGCAGCAAACCTAGCATGCCCCAATATTCAACATCTTCCTTAAATTTTTCAGCAAGCTCTTTCATTACAGCCTCGCTTTCAAGAAAATGATTAAAATCAGATTTGTCTGAATTGTATTTCTCAAGAAGGAGAATTGCCTGCTGCCTGTTAATCGGAAGTTTAGAAGTCATAGAGTTATTTCCTCGGTTTCATTAAGGGGAAAATAACACATTCTCTTGCAGGCTTGTCAACAAGATAAGCAAAGAATCTTTCAGAAAGTCCGAATCCGCAGGTTGGAGGCATGCCATATTTCAAAGCTTCAACGAAATCTTTGTCATGGTCCATTGATTCTGTGTCTCCTTTTTCTTTGTTTTTCATTTGTTCTACAAATCTTTGTTCTTGGTCTAAAGGATCATTAAGTTCAGAATACCCGTTTCCCATTTCTGTTCCCGCGATTATAACTTGAAATTGTTCCACTGTTTTTGGATTTTTTAAATTTCTTTTAGCGAGAGGGGCAAGTTCAACAGGCTGGTTGATTAAAAATCCTGGCCCAGCAAGAGTTTTTCTGCAATATTTCCAAAGCACATCAACAAGCCTCCATTTTCCGACGCGAGGGTCATAATCCATTTTCAATTCATCAAGTTTCTTTTTTATTTTCTTTTCATCATCTTTGTAAATATCAATTCCTGTTTTTTCTTTAATCAAACCTTCATAATCATACTTAATCCACTTTTTTCCTAAGTCAACATCATATCCCCGAGTTTTGAATTTCAATGTTCCTAAAACTTCTTGCGCAACTTTTTTGTACATCTCTTCAACGAGTTTCATTCCATCTTCGTAATTTGCATAAGCCCAATAAAATTCCATCTGAGTGTAATCTTGCAAGTGTTCCATATCCATTCCTTCATTTCTAAATTGTCTCCCAATTTCAAAAGTTTTGTCGTACCCAGCAACCATTAATTTCTTTTGCCATAGTTCACCCATTGAAATCCTTAAATAAACATCAATGTCCAAAGCATTGTGATGAGTTTTGAAAGGAGTTGCAGAAGCTCCTCCCGCAGTGTTTTCCAAAGCAGGGGTTTCCACTTCCAAGAATCCTTTTTCAATCATGAAAGTTCTAATTGTCTTCCAAAAAATAGACTTCTTAACAAAAAGCTCTTTTGTTTCTGGGTTTAATATGATATCAAGATATCTCTTTCTTAATCTATCTTCATCATCTTGAAGTCCATGGAATTTTTCAGGCAAAGGCAAGATTGATTTGGAAAGCAAGGTTAATTTGTCAACAAGAATTGAAATTTCTCCGGTTTTGGTTTTGAATATTTCTCCTTGAACTCCTATGAAATCCCCGATGTCAAGATATTTCAAGAAAAAATCAAAAATTTTATCAGAAGTTTTTCCATCTTGTAAAACAATTTGAATGTCTCCAGTTGAATCTCGCACTTTTCCAAAAGAAATTTTTCCCAAGTCTCTTCTGCTCATTAATCTTCCAGCGGTTTCAACTTTTGCGTTCATCTTGCTTTTTAAGCAGGACTCCACTGTGTTTTTTTTATCGAATTTGCTAGGGTAAATCTCGGTCCCTTTAGCCTTCAATTCTTCAATTTTCCTTTTTCTTTCACTGATTATTTGTTCTTCTCTTCCCATTTCAAAAACAACGAATCTTTGTTTAAATAATTTATCTAGAAGCTTTTATCCGATTAAAACCTGTTAAAATTAAAGACTGTCCATTTCATCGTTTAAAAGTCGATCAACAACTTTCTGAAATTTGTCTTCTCTACGTGCATGAAGATACTTCACCTTATCAAAATTCTCTTGTAGCTTTTGAACTCTTAAAAAAAGAGGGCGAAGCTTGTAATCTTTCACACGGTATTCCCCCAGCAACTGTTTAACAACAAGTTCAGAATCCAGAACGCAGGTTATTTCATCTTTGGTGTGGGTTGAAGCAAGTTCCAGCGCTTTAATCAAAGCCCTGTACTCTGCGACATTGTTTGTTGTCTCCCCAATCTTTTCAGAATAAGCACTGAGGATTTCATTGTCTTTTCTAACAATCACTCCAATCGCAGCAAGTCCCGGATTTCCTCGAGAACCGCCATCAGAATTAGTGTAAATCATTGCATAGTTACCTCTTTTGTTTAATCTTGTTTTTAGTTTAATTAAAAGTGTAAAACCTTGAACCCTTTAAAATCTTGAAACTTTTCTAGGATGACATCGACTTTTCTTATTTGAGCATACTTTGGCCCGGTTTTGCAAAGTTCAATCATCTTGTTGACTTTCTCGGGGTCTCCTTCAAGGAACACTTCAACTCTCCCATCATCCAACTTTCTTGTAAACCCGCGGACATCTAGTTTCTCCGCATTCTCTTTCAAGAAAGCTCTGAAGAAAACATCTTGAATTGTTCCTTCAATATAAAGTCTCACCGATTTTTTCATATTATAGTCTAGGAAAACAAGTTTATATTTTTAATTATCCATTCCCATAATAATTCACTCTTTTAAAATCCTTTCTAGGGTTCCACTTTTGTTCATTTCATCAAGAGTTTTTTTAATCGAAGAGGTTGTTAAATCCTTTACAATGATTAAACGAGGGACCTGGATATATCCTTCAGTTTTAGTTGATAGCTCTACCTTGGAGATTTCAGAAAATAGTTTAAGTTTTTCAGGAGTCACAAAACCCAGGAGGTACCTATCTTTAGAATCATCAATTGAGTAATAATATATCCCTTTTTTCTGTTCAAGCGGAATATATCTAAACTCTTTTTTAGGCATTTCTTCATTTATCCCGCGAGTAACCGGCTAACGAAACAAGATAAGATTTATTTGTAAGTCTGTGTTCGGGAGGCCATTGCCAATTAAGTTTTATGCCTAAATTATGCATCAATCCAGTGATATTCACCCCGTGTGCCTCCGGGCAAGAAACAATTTTCAACTCTGGATAAATTGATGAAAAAAAGTTGATCTCATTTTTGTGTTTTTTTCTTGCAGAAGGCTGCCATCTTCGAGGATTGTACCACTCTCTTGAAGAAATCCAAAGTTCTGAGGGAATTTCTGGAAAATACTCTTTTGGCCAGTCAGAATGATTTTCTTTAAGTCTCTCTGCGATGTTTTTAAGAATGTGCTTGGTTTTTTCAGAATTTTCTGGATAAATAGAAGCTTTCCACTCTGGATGAAGATTCCTCATGGTTTCGGCAAATTCTCCAATAGGAAAATCTGTCGCAATAACATAAATATCTTTGTTAAAATCTAAAACTTGGTCTATCAACTTTTTTGGAGGGCAGCCTTGTTTTAAATTATAATTTGGGCATCCCGCAGAATGTTTGTAATAAGGCGAACGGCATAATCCTTGCAATAAAAAATCATAAGGGATCTTGGAAGAATCTATCTCTTTTATCATAAAGGCAAAAATTAGTAAGACATTATAAATTTAATTGTAAAAAAACATAACTTTTTAACTTTGAAAAGAATTTATTTTTTATGAGAAAAAAGGATGCGATGGGATTTCTTTTCTTGTATATATTAATTCTTATTTAGCTTCTTTTAGAACTTCTTCTTCTGATTCTTCGACAGATACTTCTTCTAAGGACATTTTTTTCATAGTTTGCGTTGCTCTTGATCCAAAAATCTCTTCTCTTTCAGTAGGCCCCCCCAGATAGATATATCCTTGGGATGCAATTAATTCTGCTAAATCTTTTTTAGAATATCGTGTTGATTTAATCAATCTTAAGTATTCTTTTCGAGTCGCTTCAACAGAATTTTCTAGAGTATATTTACATCCTGCAAGAATTTCTGAGATGTCTCTAGGAACTCCTCTGGATATCAAATAATTAAAATTAAAAAAAGCTGTGTCCGGGCCTTGGCAACGATAAACTTCTGATGAAATTAACCTGACCAAGGGAATCCTCATCTTTAAAGTCATAAAACAAATAGCTCTTAATTGTTTATAAAAATATGGATATTTTAAAGTATAAAACTGAAACAGCAATCACAAACCAAAAGTTTTTTCCAAATCCTTCATTTGTGAATATTTCAAAAAGAACTCTCTTCCTTTTTTTGTGATTGCAATCTTATTATTCTCTTTGTCA
>CAYQOY010000009.1:0-5397 GCA_964419275.1 Candidatus Woesearchaeota archaeon | reverse complement strand
CTTGTAACCGAAGTATTGTAAAATATCGCAAACTTGGTTAAAGCCATTGCAACTTGAGCAAGGGCAATAAACAAGAGCCCTATTCCTAGGTAAAGAGTTTTTTTATTTTTATTGAGTTTATAATTCCTAATACAAAGAACAAAGAACACAGACAAAACAATAAAGCTGAAAAGTTCAATTAGAATATCTCTTCCCACAAACCAGTTGGGAGTAAAGACAAGATTCATTTTTTTAAATTCCAAACCTCCTTTAAAAGACTTATGAAATAATTTTCTATAATCATTTTCTAAATTATCTATTCATAATCGATATATAAACTGGTTTATTTAACTTTTTAGCTTAATCAATTTAGCACTCGTTTAGTTTCCCTCCTCACCCCTTGTGAAGCGGGTGAGTCCTGTTCGAAATACTAAATAAATCAAAGCACAAAAAACAAAATGGAAAACAATTCGATGAGAGACCTAAGACTTTTAGAAGAAAGGCTTACTGGAGCTTATTCCGAGAAAGACATAGAACTAGCCTTCTTGTCGAGCATCGGCGTCGCGCCAGTGGAAATGCAGTATCTTCTAAGCAGAAATAGGTATCGCTAAAGTTCAAGAAAAGGACTTTGAGAAAATCACTGCCCCCTGTTGTCTAACTCGTTGTTTACAACTGCAACAACATGACTAGCAAAATACATCTTAGGGCCGATTGAAACTTTATTAGCCACTGTTTTTAGTCTTCTCAATTCTTTTTTTGGAATTCCGTCCTGGTCCCCCAGTAAAAATATGCAATTTTCAGGAATTTTTGCATTTCTAAGTTTCTCTCCTCTTTTGTCTAAAATAAACAATTCATTTCCTTGTTCAATTAACTCTTCAAGCAAGTCAAACAAATTCTTTTTCTCCACGAAACACCCCGGCAATACTTCTGTTTTTTGTCCTGGTTTGTACTTGTAGAGAATTTTCTTAATTAATGTTGCAACATCTTTTTTACTTATATCCAATTCTGGATTAACTTGCATTTCAATATGTTTTGGGGGGTCAGGCATCCCATAAAAAACAAGATGGGTTTTCACATCATCTCTTACTCCATGTGAAAGAAAAAAACTTGCAATGATCACGTGAATCGCTATATCCATTCTTCCCGCTTTCATTAAGTCATCAAAATTCCCAGATGTTTGTGCTTTTTGTGAAAAATAAATGAAATGTCTCATGACAATTTAATGTCCGCTGGCTATAAAAAGCATTCTAAAATAACGCTGTCAAGTTAGATTAAAATTAAACTGGCTGAAGAACAAAAAGAGGTTTTGCAAAATATTCATCATCGTCAATTATTTCTGCCATTTCAATGAATTTTCCATCGCAGAAAACGCAGATAACTTTTCCTGGAGGAAGGTCCTTGGAAAGTTTTTCTTTGTGAAGTAAATCTGAGTGTTTAATATTTTTTCCAGTGAATATTTGCTTTAGATTATTATTTTTTATTTTAATAGCGGGATAAACTTGAGACACAATTTCTGCAGGGATTATCATCTTTTTTAGAGGTTCATCATTTCCAACTTTGTATTCTTTCACAGCTTTTTCGAAATCATAGAGATTAACTGCAGGATAATCTTGCAAATCTTCTTTGAAAATTCCCGCACGAATTCTTCTTAATTCCAGCATATGTGCCCCGATGTTAAGGGCTTTTCCTAAATCATCAATTAATTTTCTGATGTAAGTTCCTCCTTGAACTTCTGCTAAAAATAAGATGTCTTGTCCTTGTTTTTCTAACAGTTGAAAATTGATTATCTCTCTTTCTCTCTCTTGTCGTTTAACCCTCGATTTAACCGGAGGGGTTTGAAGAATTTTCCCAGTGAATTTTTCTGAAATCATTTTTCTTATTTTATCAAGTTCAATATCCTCATGAATTCTCATTATTCCGACATATTCTTTATCTTCCCCTAAAAAGAATCCAGTTAATTTACAAGCACGATTAAGAGAAATTGGCAAAACTCCTGTGACTTTAGGGTCAAGTGTTCCAAAGTGGCTCGTTTTTTTAACTCCAAAATCTGCGAGGGTTTTTCTAATGAAGTCAGATACATCAAAACTCGTTGGTCCAGAAGGCTTGTCGATATTTAACATTCCAAATTCTAGCAATTCTTGAATTGTCTTTTCTTGTTTTATTTTTTCTAAATCAATTTTCATGTTTTAACTAAAATCTTTAGTTATTTAAAGCATTTTAATTTTAACAAATCATGAAATCCAGTGATGTTAAACTAAAAAACAAGAATTCAATTGTTTCAGTTCAGAAAGCTTTGAAGCAGCTGGAAAGATTGAATGAGCTTTCAAAAGAAATGCCCCTTGCTGCAGAAGATTGGATAGGCGAATGGCAGATTTTGATTGCAATAATCTTGTCAGCGCGCACGCGTGATGAAATAACAATCCCTGTAGCAGAAAAATTGTTTAAACAATATCGTTATACCGAAGAACTCGCGCAAGCTAAAATTTCCGAGGTTCGAAAGATAATTCGTCCTGTTAATTTTTATAAAAACAAGTCTAAATACATAATTGATTGTGCAAAACAGCTCACAAAAAAATATTCTGGAAATGTTCCACACGACGAGAAATTGTTACTTGAGCTTTCAGGAGTTGGCAGAAAAACAATGAATGTTTTTCTCGCGGAAATTGGAAAAGAAGCTATTGGCGTCGACACTCATGTGGGTTATATTTCTCAAAAATTAGGATGGGTTGATAGTTCTAATCCTGAAAAAATTGAACAAGACTTAAAAAAGCTTTTTCCAAAAGAACATTGGAGAAAAATTAATTCTTGTTTAGTTAGATTCGGAAAAACTTACACTAGCAGAAAACAAAAGAATAAAATACTAGAAGAGGTTAAAGAGATAAATTAAATCAACATTAAATATGGAAACAGTTGTTTCAATCGTCGAAAATCTCAAGAAGTCTCTTATCAAAGAAGTTATCGATAAAAGAATGAAAGAATTCGAAACTCTTGGAAAGAAAAATAGCAACGAACTTTTTAAGGAGCTTGCATTTTGTTTGATGACTGCAAATTTCAATGCTAAAAAAAGCATGCAAATTCAAGAGGAGATCAGAGATGGTTTTTTTACGCTTCCAGAAAAACAGCTTTCTAAAAAATTAGCAGAAATGGGACACAGATTTCCCAATATGCGAGGAAAATTTATCTGCGAAGCAAGAAAATGTCGACGTGATTTAAAGAAAACACTTAACTCCTTTAAATCTGAAATTGAAGCAAGAGACTGGCTAGTAAAAAATATTAAAGGGCTTGGAATGAAAGAAGCAAGTCATTTTTTAAGAAATATTGGTTACAAAAATTTAGCAATAATAGATTTTCATATAGTTGATTTGATAGTAAGAGAAAACTTAATTGAACAGCCAAAATCAAAAACAATAACTGCAAAAAGATATCTCGAAATAGAGAATATCTTGAAGAAAATTGCAGATAAAACAAAAACTTCTTTAGGAGAATTGGATTTGTATCTTTGGTATAATGAAACAGGAACAGTTCTTAAGTAGAATTAATTGAAAGTATCAGAATTTATTTACTCAAGATTACTTCTGTAAAGCTTTTCTTTGTTGAACATTTGCTGCAGGGGTTTTAGCTTTTGTTTCGTGCTTTGCTTTTTTTGCATTTTCTTTTTCTGTTGCTTTTCCTGCTTCCACTGCTGCTACTTTCTTTTCAGCTTCTTCTTTTTTCTGTTCGCTAGACTTATCTTCAAGTTCAGCTTTTTGCGCAGAAGCTTCTTCAACTAGCTTGTCTTTAACAGCTTTTTTCTTGCTTGAAATTTCTTCAGCTGCTTTGTTTAGTTTTTCTAATTTTAATTTTTTGAATTTTAAATTTTCAGTAAGCTCATAAGATTCAACTCTTACAATTCCGTTTTCTTTTACTGCTTTAACTTTTATTTTTGTAGGAGGATGTTTTATTCCTCTTGTCCAAATCATCTCGTTTAAAAGTTTGTCAACTCTGACTTTGTTAATATCTCTGTTTTCGACTTTCATGTGCTTAGCTAAAAATTCTTTGATTGCTCTAACTGCCTTGTTAGCTCTTTTGTAAGCAGGGACTTTAATCCACTCGCTTCTAAGAGGAATTGTATATTCTCTTTCAAGTTTTTCAGTTTGAGTTTTTTCAGCCATTTTATCCTAAGTGAGACTTTCTCATTTTTCTTGGTTTAATATGAAGTTTGGTTCGTCTCCAAGATCTTCTAACTTTTGTCACAGAAGCCGGATGAATCTTTTTTCCTGGTCCGAATTTCTTTAGAATAACCCAAACAGGTGTCCATTTGGTTTGTCTTCCTTTCTTGACAAGCTTTGCCTTCTTCTCTGGATTTTTGATTCCCATTTAAGCTAGCACCTCCATGAACTTTTTTCCTTTTTCAGTAAGCTGTCTTCCTGGTCGTTTGCTTCTTACACCCTTGATTGTTTTTGCAATCTCGGTTAATCCAGCTTTATCTGTTTGTTGTAATATTGTTCTAAGAATTTTTCCACCGGATTTTCTAAATTCTTCTGGCTTTGAACCTCTTCTTTTTCTGGAACCGTACTTTACTCTAAGTTTGTTTACTCCAACTGTTTTCTTTTTGTAAATTTGTCTTAAAACGCTTGCAGTTCTTTTAAACCAAAAATCAGGGTCATCAATAGGTCTAACTTTAGCTGCACCAGATTTCACAAAATAAATCCATTCTGGAGCTTGAATTTCAGAGAATTTCTTTAAAGCTTCAGCTAGTTTTGAATTATACTCTTGTGGGTCTAAATCGTATACTGACATTTTATGATTTGGTTGTTATTTATTCGGCCGTTCCAAAACGGAACTAGAACAACTCAGTGAGTCGTTTAACCTTTATTTTAAGGTAGAAATTGCTTTATAAAATTATCTTTTTTGCCCTCTTTTGTCAACAGGGCTTCTCCACTTCTTCAAGAATATGGTGAATCCAAGAATTCTTGAAGTGTAGTTTGAGCCTAACTTGGAGAGAATCTCTTCCGACATCTTCTTAATTTGCTCTCTATCATGCCCTCCACTCTTCAGCACACTAACCTTAACATTTTTCCTTTTAATGAAATGATTTTTTAGAGTTCCAATTAAGTTTTCAGTGAGTCCGTTTTTTCCAATTTGTATTGAAGTTTGTCCTGCTGGCATATACAATAAAATTAAATATAGTTTTTATACCTTAGTATGTTGTTATTCAAGCAAGAATATTTGCATACTCAAGCGCTAGTGGTTTACTGGTAGAATCCCTGCTTCCCAAGCAGGGGAACCGGGTTCGATTCCCGGCTGGCGCATTTAATTTATACCTAGTTAATCTCTAAAACTAGAAACAGATTTAAACTCTAAAAGAATAATGTTTTTGGAGGTTAAAATGAAAAAACAAATTGCATTGAAAACTCTTTTTGGAATTTCTCTTGTAGG
>CAYQOY010000008.1:0-22002 GCA_964419275.1 Candidatus Woesearchaeota archaeon | reverse complement strand
CATTGATAGCTCATCTTTAAGTTTTTTCTAATGTGCAATCTCTTACTTCTTCTCCCTTTATTTGGACGTGTTCTTTTGTGTCCTCCCCTTTTTAATCTTACTCTTACTACAAAGAATCCCTTTTTGTCTTTATATCCAAGTGCTCTTGCTCTGTCAAGTCTAAGAGGCTTGTCTAATTCAACAATTGCATCAGAATCTCTCCATTCTACCATTCTCTCTCTAAGAGTTGCTGCATCTGGCTTTTTCCAAGCCTGTTGTATATAATGATATAATCCTTTTGCCATTTTATCTGATTTATGTAGAAAAAGTTTATTTTTAAAGTTAATTGATACGCCTTTTTGTTTATTTAGTTTAATTTTTAGGAATTTTATGAGTTTACTGACGCCAATTTATTTCAATCTGATTGTTTCAAGGTTTCTTGGAACTTCAGTTTCCACTCTATTCATCTTGTAAAGACTTGAAGACAAATCCAAGGATTTTGAAACTTCTCCGTGATTGATTATAATTCTTTTGGGTTTTGGACGCATGTTATTGAAGAAAGAGGTTATTTCATTTCTTCCTGCGTGAGCACTTAAGCCCAAAATAGTATGAATCTCTAAATTAATTTTAACTGTTTCTTCTCTTCCATCAACCATCATTCTTGTTTCTTTAATTCCTTCTTGAACTTGTCTTCCTAAACTTCCAACACCCTGATAACAAACAAAAATAATTGAATTTTTTTCATTGCCTGCGAATTCTCTGAAGTATTCCACAGAAGCTCCGCCTACAAGCATACCAGATGTTGCCAGTACCAAACAAGGTCCGCCTTCAACAACTTCTTTTCTTTCCATTGGTGAACCTACTCTGGAGAAAACAGGGGAAGCTAATGGATTTTGATCCTGGAAAATTTGAGAACGAACATGCATACTTAAAAAATCAGGATAAGCTGTGTGAATCGCATTAATATCCCAAATCGCACCGTCAATGTAAATTGGAATTTCTTTTAATTTTCCGCGTTTCATTGCATCTTCTAAAATTAACATTGTTTCTTGAGCTCTTCCTAAACCTAATTCTGGAATCAAAACTTTTCCCCCACGCTCAACTGTTTTTTGAACAATTTCAATAAGCTTGTCTTCAGATTCTGCTCTTGGAGGGAGAATGTCGCCTTTTGCTCCATAAGTGGATTCACACAAAACAGATTCTACTCTTGGGAAACTTGCGACAGCAGGATCAAGCAATCTTGTTCTTGCATACTTGAAGTCTCCTGTGTAAAGGAAATTATGAGAACCGTTTCCAATATTGAAATGTGCCATTGCACTTCCAAGTGCATGCCCGGCATTATAGAATGTAAGTCTTATGTCTGAAGTTATATCTGTAACTTCATTGAAATTCAAACAGATTGTATGTTTTACCATTTCTTTAATATCTGTGGAACTGAATAAAGGCTGTGCAGCTTGTTTGTAAGCAACTCCAATGAAATCCAATGCCATTAAAGCAGCTAAATCCCGAGAAGGAAAGGTCATGTATGTTGGACCTTTGTAACCCATTTTGTAAAGATAAGGCAAGAGTCCAACATGATCTAAGTGAGCATGAGTTACAACAACTGCATCTAATTCATTTATATTGAATTCAGAAACTTGGAAATAAGGGAATTTGTCTACTCCAGAGCTTGCGACATCTAGTCCGCAATCCAATAAAACTTTAGAATTTTGAGTTTGCAAAAGCAAACAGCTTCTTCCAACTTGTCTTCCGCTTCCAAGGAAAGTTACTCTTGCCCAGCCTTCCATTTTTTCAGCATTCCATTCTTTGTAGATTTTTTCTCCAACAGAATTAAGGAATTTTCTTCGGTGATTGTTATTTGCGTATAAAACCTCTCTAATGCTTTCTGTAATTTTACTTTTAATTATTGGAGACCTTTGAACTTGAGGAGTCCAAAGTGTTTCTTGCCTGATGTCAGAAAAAATTGAACCTTGTTTTCCAATTACCAATCCTGGTTTTTTTGCTTCAATTACAACAATGCTTCTATGATAATCAAAGAAAAGGTCTGTTATTTCTGCTTCTTCTGGAATTATTTTTCTGATTTTCTTTTCAGTATCTTCTGTGGAAGGAAGAATTTTTGGGTCTGCTCTTAATTCAACTCTCTTTTTGATTTGTTCAACTATCTCTTTTATTTTTCCTTCTCCTTCTTTAAAGAAATTCTCGTTGTCGGTGTAAAGAACGATATTTGCTCCCTCGAAATTTGCCTCGGTGAGCTTGGTGTTCAGTTGCTCTTTGATGTTTTTTAAAATGTCTGCCATTTTAGCTTCTAATTATTTAATTTGAATGTGAAAATTATTTGTAAGTTTAAATTGAATAAATTAATTTTTCTTAGAATCTTCGTATGTCGCCTTGATTTCCTGGCTCATCACCTTTTTGATTCCGTCTTTTGTTAAAGTGAATACGTCAATCCCGTGCCCACTGCCGATATCTCTTTGTGTTGAGGATTTAATTGCTTCAGCAGCTAATTTGATTCCATCTTCTACGCTCATTCCTTTGTGATATTGCCTTTCTAAAAGTCCTAACACGAAAGGCATTCCGCTTCCGAAGTTAGCATCGTAATCTTCAACTTTTTTTATTCCCCCAGAAGGGTCGATTGTATAAAGTTCAGCTGTTCCGTTTTCATTGACTCCCCCAACCAAGCTTCCAACCATAAATTGAAGCATTGTTGGTTGTCTTACAGAGCCATAAATCAAAGAAGCAATTAAATTTGCTCCTTCTCTTACATTTGGGCGTGATTTTGCTCTTAGTTCTTTTAGTCTTAATTCAGCTGCTCCAAGCTTAATTGAACGTTGAATATCTGAGACCATACCTGTTCCTGCAAAAGCAAGATAGTCGTTTATCACTTTGATTTTTTCAGAATCTTTGTCCATAACAATATTTCCGCCTGTACTTTGTTTGTCTGAAGCCATTACTACCCCATCTTTGCAAACAATTCCAACTATTGTTGTTCCAGATTTCAATATTGAGTTTTTTAAATCGTCGTCCATTTTAATCTATTAGATGTTATAGTGTAAATATAACTAGAACTTATATATTTCAAGGTTTAATCTGTTTTATAAAGTTTTCGCTGAGCGAAAACTTTTGATGAATTCAGAGACATCTATCTTGCTTTCATTCTAAAACATAAATGGTTATAAATTAGTTTAAGCATAATTTATTATGGCAAAAGATGAATATAAAAAATTTTATAACAAAAACATCAGGGTTATAACTACAGAACACGGCTATAATAGACTAGAGGGTATTTTAGAGGGGGAAACAGATAATCAAATCTTTTTAATTGATCTCACTTACAGAAGCTCTGCGGGAAATCATTATAATTCTGAGGGAATTGTTTACAAAGACAAAATTATCTCGGTTTTTTTAACACAAACCCCTGAAGAAGATTCTAAGGAAAAATAACTTCTTTTATTCAACAACCCCTGAAACGCCGTGGTCTTTCTTGATTTTGATTATATTATCCACAAAGCTTTCAATTTTTTGTTCGTGGCTGACAATGATTAATTGCTTTACATTCAGCTCTTCTAAAACACCTCTCATTTTGTCTAATTGCTGTTCTGAAAAACCGTCTGTTGGCTCATCCAAAATAACAATATCACGAGTTTTTATTGTACTCAAGAATGAATTAATAACCTGATTTAATGAAAGCCTGTAAGCTAGAGCGATGGCTGTTCTTTCTCCGCCAGACAAATAAGAATAATCCAACTCATAGTCTTGATGCTCAATTATAGGAGTGAAATCGTCACTTAATCTTACATAAAAACTATCTGAAACAAGCATGCTAAACCATTCTGAAAAAGATTTTGAGAACTCTGTTTTAAGCTTGGTCATAACATTTTTTTCAATAAGTGAAACAAGCAAAGAGAAATGCTTGGAAAACCAATCTTCAAGCTCATTTAAGTAGTCTAATCTTTTTTTAATGTCATCCAGCTTTTTGATTCTGTTTATTAAATCTTCAACTTGCCTTGAGAAAACTTCAATTTCTCTTCTCAATTCTGCGGCTCGAATTTCTGCGCTTTTTTCTTCAGCTTGCGCTTGTTCTAATTCTCTCTGTTTTTCTTCGAATATTTCATCATATTTTGCAAGTTCTAAAACACTTAAATTCAAGGAATCCATATGACTCCTAAGCATTTCTATATCTTTTTCTAGTGCCTGATTTAATCTTTCAATGTCTAAAATATTATTCTTTTTTTCTTGAATTCCTTCTAATTTCATTTTTATTATTCTCAAATCAGAAAATTCTTTGTCTTTAACAGACATGCTAGCTTCCACTTCTTTTATTTTTTGAAATAACTTTATTTTTTCGATTTCAAGTTCTTCAATTCTTCTTGCATTTTCAGCGCTTTCAGAATGAGCTTTGTTAAGCACATTAGCCCTATAAACAGATTCTACATTTTGCAAGCAAGTTGGACAAATTTGAAGATTAGACATTTTTTGTTCAAGCTTTCTGTTCTCATCTATCTTATAAGTAAGAGAAGAAATCTCCGAACGAATTTCAATGTTTTTTTCATTTAATCTTTCTTTTTCCCTTTTGTTAGATTCTATCTCTTGCTCGAGTTCGAGTATTCTCTTCGGATTAAATCTGATTTTTTCTAGTTCTTCAATTTGTGTATGAATTATTTCAATTCTTTTTCTGTTATTTGAAATGGAATCGTTTTTTCCAGAAATCATAATCTTTGATTTTTCAATTTCTTGGTTGAATTTTCTTTTTTCTTCAACTTTTTTAGTGATTTCTTCTTTTTCTTCTTGAATTCTTTTTCGCATGTCACTTTTAATAAACAATTCTTTTTCCATCGCGGAGAGGTTATGCCTTTTGGATTCTAGTTCATCTTCTTTTGTGAAAAGTTCAAGTCTTTCTTGTTCTAAATTTCCAATTGCTCCTTCGCGAAGTCTTCTTTCTTCACGAATTTTTGATAGAACCAATGATGAATTTTCAATAACTTTCTTGTATCGGTCAATTCCAAAAATATGCCTCAGGGTGTTTATTCTTGTGTCTGGATCTTGAAGAATAATCTCTTTCATTTCTTCTTGAGGTGTATAAACAGTGAATCTGTAAAGCAGATTTTGTTTTTTTGCGAATTCCATTGGATAATTCAAAAGCTCAAGCACTTTGCTTTTCAATTCAGTAACAGAAATTTCTTTTTTATCCCCATTGATAGTTATTGCACAATAATCTTGCGAAACTGTTTTTCCTCGTTTAAGGGTCCTTTCCACGATGATATCCAAGTCTTCAATTTCAAATTCCATTACTACGCTTCCTTTTTCGGAACCATTTCTTAGAAGAGAGTTCCCCCTTTGTCCTGGTTGAAGTCCAAACAAAGCAAATTCTATTCCCAGCAGGATAGAAGTTTTTCCACTCCCGATATCTCCAGAAAGAAGAGTCGAACCTTCAGGAAATTCAATTTCCTTTTGTTCATAGCTTCTTATGTTTTCAAGTTTTATTTTTTTTATTTTCATTTTCTGTTTGCCATTAAAAATCAAGTACTTTGCGCGATTCTGCTAAGAGACGCGTTAAAAATACTTCGGATGTTTCTCCTTCTTGTTTTTCGATTGAAAGAGATTCCATTAACTGAGGGATAAGCTGATTGAATTTTGATGGATTTTGCTGTGAATATGCTGTCACGGTATCTTTTTCTAAATTTTCAGAATCTTTAACTTCAATCTCCAACGCAATTTCTTTTTGTTTTAAATCATGCGTATTTCTTAAAACAAAATAAGCTTTTTTAGAAAGAATGAACTCTTCAATTTTTTGAAATCTAATATCTGAACTCTTACCCTGTTCAATTTCTCCTCGAACTTTCATTAAAACAATCTTGTCTTGCAAATCTTCTTTATCTAATTCTGAAATTATTTTCTCTGTGGCGTTGAGTGCGTCTGTAACTTCAAATTCCAAAGAGATAACTTCTTTCAACTTCAAATCTATTCTTTTCAATGGTTGCTGAGAATCTGTATCCACCAAATAATATCTTCCCTTTCCCAAATCGGACAGTTCTTGAAAATTATTTGGAAAAACCGGGCCTGCATAAACAAATCCATTTATTTCATAATCTAAATGCAAATGCCCCAGAGCGTAATAATCCACTTTTGGAAGTAAATCTGTTTCGATTGCATCAATTGGAAGATTTCCTTTTGCTTTATCAATTGTTGTATGAAGCATTAAAATTTTGAACATCCCGGGGGCATCATTCAGTTTTATTCTTCTTAAATCTGGAACTTCTAATCCTGAACGTTTTCCAGGATAACCGTAAATTGCAACACCTTTGTAGATTGTGGGATTAAGAATTATTGAATCCTCTCTTTCTTGAAACTTTGTAACATTCTCGCAAAAACCTGCTTCTTCTAAAACATCTAAAAAAGTTTTGCCTGAAACAGAATAATCGTGAGAACCTGCAATTAAAAAACAAGGAATTCGCGCTTCTTTCAATTTTTTAAGCTCGGAGAAAGCGGTTTTGAGTGCTTCAATTGGAGGATATGCTGTATCAAACAAGTCGCCTGCAATTAAAACAAAATCTGCTTTTTGAGAGATTGAAGAGTCGATTGCTTTTCTGAATGATTCTGCATTCAAATCTTGGAGCTCTTGCTGTTTCCATCCTCCTAAATGTACATCTGCTAAGTGTGCAAATTTTACCATATGGTTAGAATATCCTCTAATTTTTGAGCTGTTACAAACTATATAAAATTGATTGTGATTAAAACGGGAGTATTTTTTTTCTTCCTAAGTTTGTTTAAATTTCTTCAGATTAAACTTAATTCCCAAACGTAAAGACTTTCAAAGAAAATTTTCTTTTTTCCGATGCATTTTTTTTGATAATTTTGCCAATTAATTTTTTTAGTTAAACTGCTCGTTAGCAAGAGTATTCTTGCATTTTCTTTGAGATGATCTTTAGCGTCAACTAAAAACTTATTGATTACTTCACTTCCATTTTTTCCGCCAGTTGTGTCTATTCCCGAGTCAAATTTGCTTTCTGGGAGATAAGGAGGATTAAATAATATTAAATCAAATTTGTTTTTTTCAGATTTTAATTTTTCAAATAAATCGGATTTGATTACTTTTGAGTTTAGAAATTTGCTTTTCAGATTTTTCACTGCTAAAGGATTGATATCCACAATAACAATATTCTTTTCTGGAATTCCGGATTCAATTAATTTTTCAGATTGAATTCCTGAGCCAGAGCCCATATCCAAAATTTTTATTTCTTTTTTATTTAAAAGATATTTTTCTAAAAATTTTTGCGTGCACTCTGTCAGTAAAAAAGAATCATCCGCGGGTTGATAAATTTCAGAATTTGATTTATTTTTAGTTTTGCTCATAAAGTCACAATATTTTTAGATTAATTAAACTTAGTGAAAGTCGCTGTTTAAAAAAATTTTGGATTATTTTAGATTTATTCCAAATTGTGCAAGAAGGTCTGGCTTAAAAAAGAATATGTAAGCAATTACTCCAATTAATCCTAAGAGAACAAAAGCCAAGGCAATAACTAACCATTTTGAACCTAATCCTGACTTGTTTGTTTTATTCTTGGTAGTAGACTGATACGCTGAGGCCCCTCCACTAACTCCTCTTGGAGCAATAGGAGTGTAATCTGGATTAACTTTAACTTCCGAAGAAACTGGCTTTGTTTTAATTAGTTGAGATTGTTCTTTGT
This sequence comes from Candidatus Woesearchaeota archaeon, assembly GCA_964419275.1. Classification (GTDB taxonomy): domain Archaea; phylum Nanobdellota; class Nanobdellia; order Pacearchaeales; family GW2011-AR1; genus JAKLIN01. Next base: position 14,338 of record CAYQOY010000008.1, on the reverse strand, counting down.
GAACTGCTTTGACTGCTTGAGGGGTGATTGGCTTTGAAGGATTTTTCAAAGGGGCAGTTGTCTGAGATCTTGCTTGCTGTTGCAATAAGTACCTTTCTGGAGAAAAGTGAGAAGATTGCAAAAAACGAGCAGCTTCTTCAATTTCTGCTTTTTTGTATCCTGCATTGTAAAAAGAGAACATTGCTTTTTGCAAAGAATCTCCTCGAATCATCGCGGTTTTTAATCCTTCAATTAATTCCTCTTTTACCATGATTAATCTAAGATTTTACAATTTTAATACCTTGCCATTAAAAGAAAGATGGCAAGTTTCTCCAAATTTATAGCCTAAATCTGAAGCAAGTTCTACCATGCTTGTTGCTTTCTGCAAAGAACCGTGAGCAGGGATAATATGCTTTGGCTTTAACATTTCAACCAGATCTTTTAAGTCGTCTCCAGAACCGTGCCCTGAAACATGCACGTCTGATTGAATTCTTACACCTTTTCTTCTTAACTTTTTATCCATTTTGTCACGAGCATTTATATTTGTTGGAGCAGGGATAACACTTGAAGAAAAAATAACATGATCGTCTTTTCTAAGTTTCAAAGGAGTTTCATCTTCAACAATTCGGTCTAAAACAGAACCTGCTTCTGCTTGATGCCCTGTGCAGACAATCAAATAATCGCTTCTGGATTTTTCAACTTTTTTCAAGAATGAATTAATTTGATTTTTGTATTTCATTATTTTAACATCTTTTTGGAAAGGACATTGCTTGATTTTTATTGCACATTCCACATATTTGTTTAAACTTCTTCCTAAGAAAACTATTTTTCTTCCTGTTTTCTTTCCGAAATCGACGATGCTCTTTAGTCTTGCAATATGAGAGGAGAATGTTGAAACAATCAATGCAGCATCTTCATTTCTAACAGAATCAAAAGCGTCTTCAAGTAAATTTCTCGCAATTCTTTCACTAGGTGTTTTTCTTTCCACTCCAGAATAAAGAGAATCAACAACAAGTACATCAACTCCTTCTGCTCCTGCCTCTCTTAATTTTTTGTAGTTTGGAGGTGCTCCAATAATGGGGTGATTATCAAACTTGAAATCCAATGCGTAAAAGAAATTTCCTTCAGGAGTGTGGAGCATTACAAAAACACATTGAAGAGTAGAGTGAGTTGTGTGAATAAAATCTGCTTTATAGTTTCCACTTTTTCCTTTTATAATATAACTAGAGTCTTCATTAACTTTTATTCTTGGATTTCTCAAACTTATTTTTTCATCTTGAAGCATTTGTTCTAAGAATTCCATTGTGAAGGGAGTTCCAAGTATTTTCGCATTTGGATATCTATGTGCAAGATAAGGAACAGCCCCAATGTGATCTAAATGCGAGTGTCCAATAATTATCGCTCTGACTTTATCTCTCCATCCAAGCTTGTCAAGAATTTTATCATTAGGTAAAGCGTCTATTTTTCTTAATTTTTCTTCAGAAGGAGTTTTTGATTCCACTGCGTCTTTTTCTTGGAATTCAATTATTGCAGGAAGATAAATTCCTGCATCAAATAATATAACATCTTCACCGATTTTAACAGCAGTCATATTTTTTCCAACTTCTTCATATCCGCCGACTGTACAAATTTCTAATCCCATTGTATTCTACTTATTGTATTTTCTTGTTTTTCCTCTAATTTCTAAACTAAGATAAAAAGCCTTGTCTTATAAATCTTGTTAAATTTGATTAGTCGTTTTAATAAGTGTTTTAATGAAAGATTTTTATATCTGATTTCATTGTTTTAAACATGAAAAGTTTAGCTCCTTCTCAAAAAGAAAACAAGAGATATTTGCTTGTAAAAGGCGGACATCTTCAAAAAGATATAGAAAAAGCGATTTTAGATTTTATTGGAACCCTCGGGCTTTCACGCGCAGGGCTTGGGTTTATTGAAACTCGCGGGAATTATGCTATTATCTCAGTTAATAGGGAAGCACTTAATGAAGTTAGGGCAAGCTTTGCAGTTTTTCCTGAAAAAATCAGTGTTGAACGCGTTTCTGGAACTTTGAATGGCTTGGAAAAAGAGCCCCGAAAACCTTTTAAATAAACCCTATTTGAGTTTATCGTACAAGAAATATTAGAGATTAAAACACATTAAATACCTCTATAAAACTATAAAATGGATATGTCAATGGACGTAATGCAACATCAATCAATGGGTTATGACAGAACCGCAACAATGTTCTCCCCAGATGGGCATTTATTACAAGTAGAATATGCTGAAAAGACAGTTAGACTTGGAAGTGCAAGCATCGGAATGGTTTGCTCTGATGGAGTTTTCATTTTGGCAGATAAAAGAGTGGAAGATGTTCTTATTTCTCCTAAATCAACATCAAAAATCTATGAAATTGATTCTCATATTATTTCCAGTGTCGCGGGAATTATGTCTGATGCAAGGGTCTTAATTGATAGAGCTCAAATCTTAGCTCAACAACACAGAGTCACTTATGATTCTCCAATTAACCCTGAATTGATAATCAAAGAGCTTTCTGATATAAAACAGCAATTCACACAATATGGCGGCGCTCGTCCATTTGGGGCTGCATTAATGGTTGCTGGAGTCTTAAACAACAAACCAATGCTTTATACAAGCGATGTCACTGGAAACTATTTTGCATACTTCGCTAACGCAATTGGAGAAAACGATGAAAAAATCAAAGAAAAGTTAAGAGAAAAATACCACTCAAATTTAACAATCAAACAAGGAGTAAATGTTGCTTTGGATATTTTCCAAGAGATCCAAGCTGAAAAGTTTGACGTGAAAAGATTTGAGTTATATTTCATTGAAAACAACAAAGAAAAAATTGAAAGAGTTGCGGGAGAACAATTAAAAGATTATCACTCCTCAACAAAAAGCAAGTAAAAAGCAAATAATTAAAAAACAAAAACAAGATTATTATTAATATGAATACAACAGCAAGAATAAAAAAAGCAGGACAAGAATTTGAAATCCTTGTTGACATGGACTTGGCTTTGAAATTCAAAAAAGGTGAAATTTCTTACATTGAAGCTGAAGGCGACAGAATTTTTAAAGACTTAAAAAAAGGAATGGCTGCCTCTTCAGAAGATTTGAGAAATGCTTTTGGAACAACAGACCCAACTGAAATTGCAAAGAAAATTGTAAAAGATGGGGAGGTTCTTGTAACTCAAGAGCACAGAGATGAAGAAAGAGAAAAGAAAATCAAGCAAGTTGTCGACTTCTTAGCTAAGAATGCCACAGACCCAAAAACCGGGCACCCTCATACTCCTGAAAGAATCAAAATGGCTTTAGACCAAGCTCATGTAAATATAAAGAATGCCCCAATTGATTCTCAAATCAAAGAAATCATGGAAAAGATTGCACCAATCATTCCAATAACTTTAAAAACTAAAAAAATAAGGATTACTATTCCAGCAATATACACAGGAAAATCCTATGGAATAATTGCGCCTTACAAGGAAAGCGAAGATTGGATGAACGACGGAAGTCTTCAAGCAATTTTGGTTATTCCTTCTGGAGCAATAATGGATTTTTACGATAAATTAAACTCCGTAACACACGGTTCTGCACTGACAGAAGAATTAAAAGATTAAATAAAAATGACAGACGAAAAAAGATTAGTTATTCCCGGCGAAGTTATCGCTAAAGGAAATGATTACTTGCCAGGCGAATGGACAGAAAAACGAGGCGACGAAATTGTTGCAATCAGATACGGCTTATTCGAAGAAACAGATAAACTTGTAAAAGTTATTCCTATTTCTGGAACATATCAACCAAGAAGAGGAAATGTTGTAATCGGAAAAGTTGAAAATGTTCTTCTTAATGGATGGTTTATTGACATCGGGACACCTGAAAACTCATTCCTTCCAGTAAGTGAAGTTCCAAGATATGTTAACAGAGGAGAATTGGAAAGTGTTCTTGACATTGGAGATATGGTTATTGCCAAAATACTTAATTTAAGCAAAAAAGGAATTGACTTGACAATAAAATCCAGAGGATTAGAAAGAATTGATGATGGGATGATTTTAGAAATAAATTCCAACAGAGTTCCAAGAGTTATTGGAAGAGAAGGAAGTATGGTAAACTTGATAAAGAAAGAAACTGGATGTGAAATTGTTGTTGGGCAAAACGGAGTTATTTGGATTAAAGGAAATAATATTGACGACGAATTAAAAGCTAAAAAAGCTGTTTTGTTTGTAGCTGACAATATTTTTGCACATGGTTTAACTGAAGAAGTTGAGAAAATGTTTGCAAAGGAGAATAAAAATGAGTGAAGAATTTAAAAGACCAGACGGAAGAAAAGTAAAAGAAACAAGAAAAATAGTTGCAAAAGTTGGAATAATCCCTAACGCAGATGGAAGTGCAATGTTTGCATTCGGAGACACAATTGCAATCGCTGCAGTTTACGGACCAAGAAAATTCCATCCTCAACACCAACAAAATCCAGAAAAAGGAACATTGAGATGCGAGTACAATATGCTTAGCTTCTCGGTTTCAGACAGAATAAGACCTGGAGGAAACAGAAGAAGCGCTGAAATCAGCAAGATTACAGAATGGGCACTTGAACCTGTTTTAATGCTTGACAAATATCCAAATGCAGTTGTTGATGTTTACATTAATATTATTCAAGCAAATGCTTCAACAAGATGCGCAGGAATCAATGCAGCTGCAATGGCTCTTGCACACGCGGGAATTCCAATGAAAGGGATGGTTTCCAGTGTTTCAATTGGAAAACTTGACAAGCAAATTGTTGTTGATGTAAGCAAAGCTGAAGAAGATTGGGAAGAAGGAGAAGGCCCAACAGATATTCCAATGTCTTTCACTTCTGACGGAAAAATGACTCACATCCAGCTTGATGGAAAAATAACTCAAAAGCAATTAGAAGAAGCAATTGACACTGCAAAAGAAGCTTGCTCAAAGATTTATGAAATTCAAAAAAATGCATTGAAAGAGGTTGTAAACGAAAAATAAAATGGCAGAAGGAATAAGAATCAACGAAGACAGAATCTATGAATATTTGGAAAAAGGAAAAAGATTCGATGAAAGAAACCTTGATGATTTAAGAGATATTGTTATTGAAACAGGCTTCTCAAAAAATGCAGAAGGAAGTGCAAGAGTCAAGATTGGAAAAACAGAAGTTATTGTTGGAATAAAAATTGCAACAGCGACACCTTACCCAGATAATCCCAAAGATGGAAACCTGATGGTTACAGCAGAATTAACACCTTTAAGCTCTTCAAGATTTGAAAGTGGACCTCCAAAGATTAATGCTATTGAACTTGGAAGAGTTATTGATAGAGGAATTCGAGAAAGTAAATTCATAAAAACTGAAGATTTATGCATCAAAGAAGGAGAAAAAGTTTGGGAAGTTTACATTGACATTTATTCATTAAACGACGACGGAAACTTGATGGATGCTGCTGGAATCGGAGCAATTGCTGCTTTGATGAATGCTCGACTTCCAAAGTATGATATGGAAAACGACAAAATGATTTCCGGAGAGTTAAGCGACACTCGCTTGCCTTTGGCTAAAGAGCTGCCACTTTCAATCACAGTTTACAAAATTGGAAAACACTTGCTTGCAGATCCTAACCGAGAAGAAGAAGATGTTTGCAGATCCAGAGTTACAATCGCAGGATATGATGACAGAATATTCTCAATGCAAAAAGGCGGAGGCGAAACTTTTAGCGTTGAAGAAATGAAAAAAGCTATTGAACTTTCAATTAAAGTAAGAGAGAAAGTTTTTTCAAGCATTAAAAAGTATTTATAATCAGAATGGAACACGAACAATTCACAAGATACGAAATTTCAAGAATTCTTGGAGCAAGAGCATTGCAAATCGCAATGAATGCACCATTGCTTATCAAAATCAGCAAAGAAGAATTAGAAAAAGTGAGATATGATCCATTAAGCATCGCTGAAATTGAATTCGAATCTGGAATTTTGCCAATTTCTGTTCACAGACCTTTCCCTGAGAAGAGAGATGAAAAGCTTAAGAGAGAGAAAATAAAAGACAGCGACAAAGAAGTTGAAGAAGCTGAAAGTTCTGAAGAAAAAGACATTGTTAAAGAGGGGGAAATGATGGAGCTCGCAACACCTGAAGACGAACAGGAAGACATTGGCGGAGAATCTGAAGAAAACGTAGGCAGCGGAGAAGCTTACTAATTTTATTTTATAACTTAATTTGACGGCAAACTAAAATTATATAAATCTGTTTTTTATTTTGTTTTAATGGTGATTGTCAAAGAGGTTTCTGCAAAAGAGATACTTGATTCCAGAAAAGACAAAACCATTCTGGTTTCAATTTCAACAAATGTTGGCAGCTTTTCAGCTAGTGCACCAACAGGGAAATCCACAGGAAAACACGAAGCTGCGCCTTACAAAAAAAGCCTTTCTGAAGATATTAAAACACTGCAAGAATTCTCAGGGTATTTTTCTAAAGACATAATTGAAAAGTTTGATGATTTAAGAAGAATTGAAGATATTGTTGAAGGTCACTTGGGAGCTAATACTACTTTCGCTTTAGAGTCTGCAATTCTTAAGGCTCTTGCAAAAGAACAAAAAAAAGAAATTTGGCAATTGATAAATTCTGAAGCAACAAAATTCCCCAGACTTGTTGGAAATTGTATTGGTGGAGGAAAACATTCTGACACCGAAGGTAAAAAGCCGGATTTTCAAGAATTCTTATTAATTCCAGATACAAAAACAGTGAAAGAATCATTTAATGTCTTAATTGATTCAAAAAAGCAAGCAGAATATCTTTTGAAAAAAAAGGACAAAAATTTCAAAAGCAAAAAGAATGATGAAGATGCTTGGATGACTTCTCTTAATGACAAAGAAGTCTTAGATGTGCTTTCTGAAATAAAAGTTCCTATTGGAATTGACGTCGCTGCTTCTGGATTTTTCAAAAGAAAAAAGTATCATTATGAAAATCCTTTGTTAAAAAGAACAGAAGAAGAGCAAACAGGATATCTTTCCAATCTGCTTGGAAATTATAATATAATTTACATGGAAGATCCTTTTGATGAAGATGACTTCAAATCATTTGCAGAATTAAAAAAGAAATTTCCAAACAAAATGATTGTTGGAGACGATTTAACAACAACAAATCAAAAGCGCTTGGAAAAAGCAATCAAAAACAAAAGCATAAGCGCAATAATTGTAAAACCAAATCAAATTGGATGTTTATCTAAAGTTAAACAAGTTTGTGAAATCGCAAAAAAGAACAATATCAAAATTACATTTTCTCATAGAAGTGGGGAAACAGAAGAAGATGTTCTCGCTGATTTAGCTTTTGGATTCCAAGCTGAATTCTTGAAATGCGGAATCACTGGAAAAGAGCGCGAAGCGAAAATAAAAAGATTAATTGAGATACAAAAGAGTTTCAATTAACATAAGGGTTAGCACGCGAGTTAATTCTTATTTTTCCGCAGGGTAATCTTTAAAAACATACTTTTTCTCTGGAACAGTATGCCTAGAAAAAAGAAAGCTGAAGAAGCTCAAGAAAGCGAACAAACTGAAGAAGTTGTTAAACTAAAAGGAAAAGAATTAGAAGCAGCGGCTGAAGCTGAATCCACCGAGGGAACAGACGCAGCGAAGGCGCTTGAAGAAAAAAGAAAAAAGATTCTTGAAAAAGCAAAAAAATTAGCTGAAGGCGTTGATGTTACTGAGCTTGAAGATTTAAAAAAACAAGTAAAGGGTGAAAAGAAAACCGAGATGCTTGTTCCTCTTGAAGAATATATTCGTTCTGGAGTTTACATTGGTACAAAAGTTGTTACACCAAACATGTGGGAATATGTTCACAGAAGAAGAGCAGACGGACTTGCAATTTTCAATACAGATTTAATCGACTCTAAGATAAAAGAAGCTGTTGAATACCTTTCACAATTTCAACCAAATGAGGTTATACTTGTTTGCAAAAGGCAAGCTGGATGGAAAGCTGCTGAAATGTTTTCACAACTAACAGGAATAAGAGTTTTCACAAAAAAATATCCTGCTGGAATTCTTACAAATTTAACATTGCCTGATTTTTTCGAAAATGAATTGACAATTGTTTGTGATGCATGGGTTGACAAAAACGCATTAAATGATACTTTAAGAGTTAAAAAGAAAGTTTTGATGATTTGCGACACAAACAACTTCACAAAAGGCGCTGACAAAATTGTAATTGGAAACAACAAAAGCTCAAGAAGTTTAGGATTAATTTTCTACTTGCTTACAAAAGGATATTGCGAGAAAAAAGGAATTGAAAAAGACATTCCTGAACTTAATTTCTGGATTGGCGACAAAGGTGAAGCTGAAGATGAAGCAAGAAGAAAAGCAAAAATTGGCGCCAAATATGGTGTTTAATTCCTTAAAATCAGCTTTTAAAGGGCTTTTTTACTTCTCCGTCGAGACGAAAGGCGAAACATTTAAATACCTCATTTTTGCTAGATATACCAATCTAAGATGAGTGCCTTAATTACAAACTTACATGTTAAGGTATGAAGTATGTAGAAGCAGTCATCTATTTGTAATTCTAGAAGCCAATCACGGAGGATCAAAGGTACTTTTTCATTGCCGAAACAGTACGCTTGTTTTGTTTTCAAAATAAGAAATAAATCTAGTTGATCCTGCTAGCGGTTGCGGCTCTCTGATTTGCGCTTAGGCATGCAAGTTTTTTCTTTTGATTCTTCGGAATTTAGAGGAAAGCGAACTGCTCAGTAACACGTAGCTAACCTGCCCTTTGGTCAGGGATAACCTTGGGAAACTAAGGCTAAGACCTGATAGGAGATTTTTCCTGGAATGATTTATCTCTTAAATTCGTGCCGAAGGATGGGGCTGCGGTGGATTAGATAGTTGGCGGGGTAATGGCCCACCAAGTCCACGATCCATAAGGGCTCTTAGCGGAGGGGCCCTGAGAGGGAGTCTGAGACACTACTCCCAGCCCTACGGGGTGCAGCAGCTAGGAATCTTCTGCAATACGCGAGAGCGTGACAGAGCGAGTCAGAGTGCTTCTCATAGAGAAGCTTTTGCTTAATTTAAAATGTTAGGCGAATAAGGACTGGGCAAGACTAGTGCCAGCCGCCGCGGTAATACTAGCTGTTCAAGTCGCAACCATCATTATTGGGTCTAAAACATCCGTAGCTTGCTTAGTGAGTTCTTTGTGAAATCCTATCTCTTAAGGATAGGGCGAGCAGAGAATACTACTAGGCTAGAGACTGGAAGATGTAAGAAGTACGTTCGAAGTAGTCGTAAAATACGTTGATCTTGGACGGACTCATAATAGCGAAGGCATCTTACAAGGACAGTTCTGACAGTGAGGGATGAAGGCCAGGGTCGCGAAAGGGATTAGATACCCCTGTAGTCCTGGCAGTAAACACTGCACACTAAACATTAGTACCTCTTCGAGAGGTATTAGTGCTTGAGGGAAGCCGAAGAGTGTGCTACCTGGGAAGTATAGTCGCAAGACCGAAACTTAAAGGAATTGGCGGGGAGACACTACAACGGGTGACGCGTGCGGTTCAATCAGATTCCACACCATGAACCTCACCAGGAGCGACAGCAGAATGAAGGTCAGTCTAAAGGGCTTACCTGACACGCTGAGAGGAATTACATAGCCGACGTCAGCCTGTGCCGTGAGGTGACCTGTTAAATCAGGTAACAGGCGAGACCCATGTCTTTATTTACTATATGTACAATAAGGAGATTGCCGTGGTAACACGGATGAAAGTATGGGCTACGTTAGGTGGCACAGTCCGAATCCCCTGGGCGACACGCGCGCGTCAATGGTAGATACAATTGGATGCAACTCCGAAAGGAGAAGCTAATCCCCTAAAGTCTATCTCAGTCCAGATTGAGGTTTGAAACCCAGCCTCATGACGATGGAATCCGTAGTAATCGTTTGTTATCAGCGAACGGTGAATAAGTCACTGTCTCTTGCACACACTGCCCGTCAAACCAACCAAGTTGTGTTAGGATGAAGCTCTTTGAAGAATCCTAGCGCGGTGAGGTAGGTTAAGTCGTCACAAGGTATCTGTAGGGGAACCTGCAGATGGATCACCTCCTAAATTTTTATAGAGTTATATTCGAGATTGCTTCTACATCTTTAGATTTAACAAAATTTAAAAACCACTACAGGTTTTAGAAAGAACTAAGGGCCTGTAGTCTAACGGCAAAATACCTCGTTTGCACCGAGGAGCTCCGTGTTCGATTCACGGCAGGTCCATTCTTTCTGAATGGATTAAAATCATATTCAACAAAAATGTTGGAACATGGTGAGAGAACAATCTTCTCTTATCATTTTGAGAACTTATGTTCAATGAGATAAGCACACTCAGAATCCACTAGCTAGAGTATAAAGTGATACTACTATTAATGCTACTAGACGGATAGCTTGGTTTTGGTTTTGATGAAGGACGTGGCAAGCTGCGATAAGCTTGGGCGAGCTGCATGCAAGCTTTGAACCCGAGATTTCCGAATTATCCCGAGAGGGAAAAACACGCTGGGAATTGAAACATCTTAGTACCGGCAGGAAAAGAAAACAAATTAGTGATGTCCCCATTAGCAGAGAGCGAAAAGGACAAAGGGCAAACTGAATCCAGTTTTGAAAAGAACCCGGAGATGTGGTGAGCATAAATTCCTAAGTTTCTAAGTCAAACTTTTTTGGAACAAAGGACCTTAGAGGGTGATAGTCCCGTAGATATGAGAAATATGGAGTTGCTTAAAAGAGTAAGATTTCCTGGATTGGAAGTCCGAATATGGTAGAATTAACTACTAACCCTAAATATAACCAAAGTCCGATAGCGCACAAGTACCGCGAGGGAAAGCTGAAAAGAACCCATAACAAGGTGTGAAAAGATTTGAAATCTAGTAGCTACAGAGTGTTACTGCTCTTCTTGCATTTGCAAACAAGAGTTGTAACGTACGTTTCGAAGAACGGGCCAGGGAGTTTTCTGATATGGCGAGGCTAATCCCTTATGGGGAGTAACCGAAGCGAAAGCAAGTCTGAAAGGGCGATAGTCATATTGGACAGACCTGAATCCGGGTGATCTATTCATGAGCAAGATGAAGTCTCTCGAAAGAGGGATGGAGGTCTGAACTAGTGCTGTGTACATGCGCTTAGATGATTTGTGAATAGGGGTGAAAAGCCTTTCTAACCCGGCGATGGCTGGTTCCTGTTGAAATATGCCTACGTATAGTTGTATCTAGTTTGCCAACGGTGTATAGTACGGATGGAGTTTGCAGGAGCAATCGCTTACGGAACTTTTTCCAACTCAGAAGCTGTTGGTTGCTTAAGATATGAAACAGGGGCGGTATGTAAGATACTGTTCCGAGAGGGGAACAACCCAAACCAAAGTTAAGGTCCCTAAATTTATGCTAAGTGTATCGAAAGGTGTCTTAAACCTGAGACAGTGGGGAGGTAAGCTTAGAAGCAGCTATCCTTTCAAGAAAGCGTAACAGCTCACCCATCGAGGTCTAGGGCCCTGAAAATGGACGGGGCTAAGCATAATACCGATACTTCGGCGGCATCTCATGAGATGTTCGGGTAAACAGGCGTACTTATTGCGCAGAATCTTTTTCGAGAGAAAGAGTGGAGCGGTAAGTAATGAAAATCCTGGTAATAGTAGGAAGTGACTTTGCTGAAAACGCAAAGTGTCGAAAGAGCAAGGTTTCCTTGGCAATATATGTTAGCCAAGGGTTAGTCAGTCTCTAAGTTATGCCTTAACTGCGTATAGCGATGGGAAGCAGGTTAATATTCCTGCACTGATTGAATTTTTTGTAATATAAGAGCTTTGGGATAAGCGAGCATTCGAGAGGATGTTTTTATGAAGAAGTTTGTCGAGGGTAATCCTAAGACGCAAAAGAATTTGTAAAATAAAGTCGCTGACTCCGGGAGCCAGTGAAAAGTTATATTGCTTAACGAGTTCAACAACTGTACCCACAACCGACACTGGTGCTCTAGCTGAGAAGGCTAAGACATGAAAGGTGAAACTGATTAAGGGAATTCGGCAATTTAGCCCCGTAGCTTCGGCGTAAGGGGTGTCTATTTTTGTGTTTTGTTTCTTCGGAAATTTAGTGCATTAATAGATCTCAGTAACAAGGACAGCCCGACTGTTTACCAAAAACGTAGCCAAGTGCTAATCCGAAAGAATGTGTATACTTGGTGAGACCTGCCCAGTGGTGGTGTGTCAAACTTCCTTCCAAGGGAGCTAAGCCCCATCAAACGGCGGGGGTAACTATGACCCTCTTAAGGTAGCGTAATACCTTGTCGTATGATTTACGACTTGCATGAATGGTTTAACGAGGTTGTTAGTGTCCCTAGTCAGGACCTTCTGAAAATATTGCGTGGTGAAAATGCCACGGACGCCTAGTGGGAAGTGAAGACCTTGTGGAACTTTACTGCAACTTGTTGTTGTAACTTTATTGAAGGTGCATAGCATAGGTGGGAGCATCGATGCTGTTATTTCGGTGACAGCGGAGCGAACTTGTAATACCACCCATTTCCAATAAAGCTGCTTACTCTTTAGAGGACACCAACAGGCGGGCAGTTTGGCTGGGGCGGCACCCTGCCGAAAAAATATCGGTAGGACCCAAAGACAAGCTCATCCGGCTTGGAAATCCGGAGTTGAGTGCGAGGGCAAAAGCTTGTCTGACTGCATTTTGAAAAGCAAGAAATGCAGGGATGAAAGTCTGGCCTAGCGAACCCACATGCTTTTTTAATGGAAGCTGTGTCTGATAGAAAAGTTACCCCAAGGATAACAGGCTTGTCGCCCCCGATAGTCCGTATTGACGGGGCGGTTTGGTACATCGCTGTCGGCTCTACCTATCCTAGCTGTGCAGTAGCAGCTAAGGGTGTCGGAGTTCACGCATCAAAAGGTATCGTTAGCTGGGTTAAGAACGTTGTGAGACAGTTTGTATAATATCTACTAGGTGTGTTGTTGTCTGAGTGGAACGAATCTCTAGTACGAGAGGAACGGGATCCGGGTGCCTCTGGTGTGCGGTTGTCATATGGCAGGCCGCGTAGCTACGCACTATATGGATAAGAGCTGAACGCATCTAAGCTCGAAGCCATCCGCAAAACGAGACAACTAAGGCCGCAATAGAAGATTGCGTCGATAGAGCTGCTGTGTAAGATTCGAGCTTCGGCGAGAATTTCAGCTCGCAGCTACTAAAAGCCTCAATTGTATTATTTTATACCGCTAGAAAGGTCTGAGTGTGCTTATCGAGTTCTTATTTTTGTTGAGATAAAAATTCTATTTTTATTTCCGATTAGTTGGAACTTTTTTATTTCAAAAAGTTTAAATAATCTCTATATCGAGTATTTTTGTAAGTTGGGAAGTTAACTTCGGAATTTGCTTTTAAATAAGCGAAACTTGCAAAATATCAAGTTTAATTCTGAGGAAGGTCCGCCCACCAATTAAGAGTCATCTCTTGAAAAAGAGATTGTCGCGAGGCAAGGCTCTGCAACAGAAACGACACAGCTTGCTTGGAGCAATGAATTTGCAACGAGCTTTGAAAAGCAAGATATGATGAAACGGGCACCCTGACTGGTGCAAGTCTTTACGACGCTAAGTTAAATGTTAACAAGTTTGGTTTGCCTAAAAACAACAAACTACAGAAGGTGGCCTAATCCCAACTTACATTTTTTATTTTATTGATTTATTCTCGGATTTTATTGATTTTTTCATATAGGTAAATATTTAAAAGTCAACTAATTTTTATTGAAACCAAGGGAATGTAGCTCAGGGGGAGAGCACATGACTGAAGCTCATGGTGTCCGGGGTTCGAATCCCTGCATTCCCATCCTACTCGTTTACTAAAAAGATTTATAAGACGCAGAGTTTTATTACTAAAAAGAAAGATGGTGAAAAAAACAACAAGAAAATCTGTTAAAAGAGAAGTGAAAAAAAATTCTAAAAAAGAAATTAAACCTATAGTTAGAAAAACAACTAGTCCGAGTAAAATTTTAGGAATTCTTTCTATATGCTTTGGAATTTTAATCCCTATTTTTGGAATTCTATTGGGAATTATCGGGTTAACAGTTCACGACGCAGAAAAGTATAGATACAAATATTTGAGTATCATCGGAATAGTTCTTTCCATAACTTTATGGATTTTCTCTGCTTGGGTTTTAATGAGAAATGGGGGAAGTTTATTTTAAAATGAAAAACAAAAAAGCAGCTATGGAAATGAGTGTTGGAACAATTGTGACAATTGTTCTTTTGATGAGTGTGCTTGTATTGGGGATTTTCTTGATTCGACAAATATTCCGGTCTGGAACAGGGGCAATTGAAAATGTTGATGCACAAATTCAATCAGAAATAAACAAGCTATTTGCAAACGAAGAAAAAAGTTT
>CAYQOY010000007.1:0-24357 GCA_964419275.1 Candidatus Woesearchaeota archaeon | reverse complement strand
AAACCAACAGATTTAAAAATGAATTCTACAATAAACCTAGTATGGTTTTCAAAATTAACATAGCTGAAAAATCAGGAAAAACTTACAAGCTGGAAGCAGAAGCAGAGGCTTTAGTTGGAAAATCCTTGAAAGAAACAATCTCGGGAAATGAAATTTCACCAGAATTAGCAGGCTATGAATTTGAAATAACAGGTGCTAGCGACAAAACCGGCTTCACAGCTTATGAAACAGTTGAAGGAATCGGCTTGAAAAGATTGCTTTTAGGTTATGGAAAAGGAATGAAACAAAAACCAAGAAAAGAAGGAAAAAAGAAAATTTCAAACAAAAAACCAGACGGATTAAGGCTTAGAAAAACAGTTAGAGGAAAAACAATCTCCACCGAAATTGTTCAAGTTAACTTGAAAATCAAGAAAGAAGGAGCAAAAAAATTAAGTGAAATTTTCCCAGAACAAAACCAACCAAAAGAAGCTCCTAAAAAAGAAGCAAAGTAAGCTTAGATAAAATTTAATTCTTTTATTGTTTCAAATAGAAAAGACTTTAAAAAAGGACTTTACTGAATAATACTATGGCTAAACAAGAAACAAATTCAACAACTGAGAAATCCAAAGCAATTGAAATTCCTGAAATGAATGTGGGTGTTGTTGGACACATTGACCATGGAAAAACAACTTTGCTTAGCAGATTAACTGGAAAATTCACTGACACTCATTCTGAAGAATTAAAGCGAGGAATCACCATAAAATTAGGATATGCTGAAACAACAATTTACAAAGATGGAAACAACTATAACAATGAAAAAAAAGGCGAACCTGTAAGATATGTTAGTTTTGTTGACGCTCCTGGGCACGAAATGCTTATGGCAACAATGCTTTCAGGCGCAGCGGTAATTGACAGTGCAATTCTAGTTGTTGCAGCTAATGAAGGAATAAAACCTCAAACCAAAGAACATTTCATGGCACTTCAAGCAAAAGGAGTAAAAAATATAATTGTTGTTCAAAACAAAATAGACTTGGTTGATAAAAAACGCGCACTTGAAAATTATCAAGAAATTAAAGCTCTTCTCAAAGGAACACTTGCTGAAAATGCCCCTGTTATTCCTATCTCTGCGCAGCAAGGAGTTAATATAAATAAAATATTTGAAGAATTATGCAAACAGAAAATTCCAGAAAGAGACGCGAAATCCGAACCTGTTTTCATTATCGCAAGAAGTTTTGACATTAATCGCCCTGGAACAAACATAAAAGATTTGCACGGGGGTGTTTTAGGAGGAATTCTTAAGAGAGGAACACTTCACGTCGGTGATGAAATTGAAATTAAGCCAGGATTATTAATTAAAAAAGCTAATCAAAAATACTATCAAACACTTACAACAAAAATACTTTCATTATACAAAGGAAAAAACTCGATTCAACAAGCAATTCCTGGACCAAGTATTTCAATTGAAACCTCTCTTGATCCGTTTTTAACAAAAGCAGATTCACTTACAGGATGTGTTGTTTCCAGAAAGGGTGTGCTTCCTGAAATCTCATACAAAGTTAAAATAAAGTATACTTTGTTAAAAGAAGTTTCAGGGCTAGCTGAAAAAGAAGAAGTTCAACAAATTAAAATTAAAGATATGCTGATGCTAAGCAATGATACAACAATCACAATTGGAACAGTTGAAAGAATTGTAAAAAATGAAATAGAACTTTCTTTGAACATTCCTCTTGTCGCTCTTCTAGGAAATCACGTTGGAATTGCAAGAAATGTGAAAGGACACTGGCGCCTTATTGGCTGGGGAGAATTTGTAGCTTAATGCCTTGTTAGATTGTTTATTTTAAGACAACAAAATTTTATAAGCTCTTTTAATTTAGCTCTCGGATGGGTGTTTATTCTAACTCTAAGTTGAAAACATTTGAGCAATGCAAATTCAAATACAAGCTCAGATATATTGACAAGATTATCCCTGAAATTGAAAAAAGCATTGAAGCTCATTTAGGAACATGCGTGCACTTAGCCTTAGAATGGCTTTATTCTCAGATTCAAGAAACCGGAAACGCACCAGAATTAGATGATGTTATCACCATTTATTCAAAAGCATGGGTAAAGGATTATTCTGACAGCATTATAATAACAAAAAAATGGATGAGTGCAGCAGACTATTTCAACAAAGGCATAAAATATCTTATTGATTATTACGAATCCAACAAACCTTTTCAAGATAATACTATTGCTTTGGAAAAAGAGATTATTGTTGACTTGTCAGATGAACATCAATTACGAGGATTTATTGACAGACTTGTTTATGATAAGGAAAATGATGAATATGAAATTCATGATTATAAAACTTCAGAAACAGCACCCTCGCAAGAAACAATTGAAAAAGACACTCAACTCGCGCTTTATTCTCTTGCAATAAAAGACTTATTTAAGCATGACAAACAAGTTAAGATGGTTTGGCATTTTCTTTCATTCAATAAAGAAATTGAGCTGAAAAAAACCAATGAACAACTTGTACAATTAAAACAAGACACACTTAATTTAATCAAAGAAGTAGAATCAACTTGTGAATTTCCTCCAAAAATTTCTCCGCTTTGCAATTGGTGTGAGTACAAAGAAATCTGTCCTGCCTGGAAAGAAAATCAAGCAAACAATTTTTCAAATAATTTTTACAATAACTGTAATAAATACAATAAAAGATACGGACAACAGAAGTTATAATTAATTAGAATCAAATTTCGCTTAATTATTCATCGTCTTCTGTGTCTTCAGTTATTAAATTCTCGTCAACAGCTTCGCTATCTGATACTGAATCGCTGTCGTCATTTCCGCTTCCACCACTATTACTGTTGCCATTGGAATCGAACTCACTTATCTTAGCTAAATCCATAACTTTGTCGCCTTCTTGAAGCTTTACAATTCTTACACCCTGTGCAGATCTTCCCATTACTCTTATGTTCTTTAAATTTGTTCTAATCACCATTCCTTTTGCAGTTGTAATCATGATATTGTCTGTTGGATTTACAGAAACAGTGTTCACAACATCTCCTGTTTTATCAGAAACTTTCACGTTAATTACTCCTTTTCCTCCACGAGCTGTTTTTCTGTAATCTTCTACAGCTGTTCGCTTTCCATATCCATTCTTAGTTATTGTTAATATTTCAGGTGTGCTTAAAACTTCCATGCTGACAACTTCATCATCTTTTCCAAGTCTTATTCCTGTAACTCCGTAGCTTGCCCTCCCCATTTCCCTAACATCATTGCTATTGAATCTTACAGCTTGTCCTTTTTTGCTTGCAAGCAAAACTTCTTGCCCTGCTTTAAGCATCTCTGCTCCAATTAAAATATCTGAGTTGTCTTCTGGAAGATTAATTGCTTTTAATCCGCTGCTTCTTGGCTTGGAAAGGCTTGCCAATGAAACTTTCTTAACTTGCCCTCTTTTTGTAGCCATAAACAAATAATTTTCAAAAGTGTCAAGCGCAATAATTCTGCTTAATCCTTCTCCTTCTCTCATTCCAATTAAATTTGCAAGGGATTTTCCTTTACCATATCTTTCAGCTTCAGGAATTTCATGAGCTTTAAGCAAGAACACTCTTCCCCTCGTAGTAAAGAATAACAAATAATCATGAGTTGAACATCCAATAAGCTGCTTTACAAAGTCTCCTGTGACAAGATTGCTTCCGATTACTCCTCTTCCGCCTCTTCTTTGCTCTTTGTAAGTTTTCAAATCCATTCTCTTACAATATCCTTTGTCTGTAATAGTGATTATAACTTCTTTTTTCTGAACCAAATCTTTTTCTGCAATTTCTCCAATTCTCTTCGCAACTTGTGTTCTTCTATTATCTCCGTATTTGTCTTTTAACTCTTTAATCTCTTTAAGAATAATCTTTAAAACCTCCCCAATATTTGCAAGAATCTTTTCATATTCCTCGATTTTTTGCTTTAAATCTTCAAACTCTTTCTTTAATTTTTCTTGTTCTAAAGAAGTTAATTGTTGAAGCTTGGTTTCAAGAACAGCTTGTGCTTGATTCTTGGTTAATTTAAATCCAACCATTAAAGCGTCAAGTGCTTCTTGTCCAGATTTGGATTTCTTGATTGTGTCAATTACTTTGTCAATGCTCTTTAATGCAATCAAAAGTCCTTCAACAATTTCTTTTCTTTCTTTAGCTTTCCTTAAATCATAAGTAACTCTCTTTGTGATAACTTGCCTTCTATATTTTACATATTCTTCAATAACTTCTCTTAGATTCAAAACTTTTGGCTGCCCTCCGACAAGTGCAAGGAAATTGACATTAAATGAATCTTGAAGTCTTGTGTATTTGTATAAAGTATTTGTAACATATTTTGGATTTGCTCCTTTTCTTAATTCTAAAACAATTCTAATTTTTCCTTTTGAAGATTCATCCCTTAAATCAGAAATATCTTTTAATCTCTTGTTTTGTATTAATCCTGCAATTTGAGTAACCAACATGGATTTGTTCAATAAGTAGGGAATTTCAGTTATAACAATTCTGTCTTTTCCTTTGTGAGTTTCATTTACAAGTTTTCCACGAAGAATAAGTCTTCCTTTACCATCTTTATACAATCCAAACATATCTCCTGAAACAATTCCTCCTGTGGGAAAATCAGGTCCAGTTATAATCTGACAAAGCTCTTCAATTGAAATGTTTTGGTTTTTAATGTAAGCTGTGATTGCATCGCAAACTTCTGTTAAATTATGAGGAGGAATATTTGTTGCCATACCAACTGCAATTCCAGATGCTCCATTGATTAACAAATTTGGAAGCCTTGCTGGAAGCAATTCAGGTTCTTTCAAGGAATTATCAAAATTAGAAACAAATTTCACTGTTTCTTTTTCTAAGTCTTCCAATAGCTCTGGTGCCATTGGCGCAAGTCTTGCTTCAGTGTATCTGTAAGCAGCTGGAGGGTCTCCATCAACACTACCAAAATTACCTTGTCCAAAAACAAGAGGGTATCTCAATGAGAAATTCTGTGCCATTCTAACGAGAGCATCATAAACAGCAGTATCTCCGTGAGGGTGGAATTTACCAATAACATCTCCGACAATTCTTGCGGACTTCTTGGTTTGAGTTCCTGGCTTTAATCCTAACAAACTCATTGAATATAAAATTCTTCTTTGAACAGGCTTAAGTCCATCTTCAACAGCAGGAAGTGCTCTTGCAACAATAACAGACATTGCATAATCCAAATAAGCTTTTTTCATTTCTCCAGAAACTTCCGAAGGAATTATGCTTTTCTCATCTATAACAAATTCTTCTTTGCCTTTATCTTTCTTTGAAGATTTTTTAGTTCTTTTAGAATCTCCCTCACTTTCTTCATCTTCATCCTCCTCTTCGTCATCTTCATCATCTTCAACTTCTTCAACAACTAACTCCGGTTCTTCTCCTTCCCATTCAGAACTTCCCTTACTAGAACCAGAATCTTCATCTTCAAAGTCTTCATCATCGTTGGTTTTCATTGCTCCAGAACTTCCTCGTTCCTCATCATCAAAATCTTCATCTTTTTTTCTTGCCATTTTTATAGATTATAATTTAATTACAAAACCTCCTCGCCTTTTTCATCAAGATATTTCATGAATTCTTCTTCATTCAATTCTTCTTTCTTAACTTCTTTTCCAGCCCAGCCGCATTTTCCGCATTCCCATTGTCCTAATGTTTTTCCTTCATCTTCGCCTAAAACAACTTTAACATTATCGCTTTTGCATTTAGGGCATCTTCTAATAGTGAATGTCTTTTCTTTTTTCTTTTCAGCTTTTGGCTTCTCGCCTTTCAATATCCAGTCAGGTGTTTGTATTTTACTTTTTTTTGTCATTTTAATAATATTAAATTTTAAATTAAAGATATTTAATTAATTAAATATCCAATGCAGCCTCCTTTGCATTTTCTGAAATGAATTTCTTTCTTTCTCCAACTTCTGTCCCCATAAGCATTGTGAATACTCTTTCTGCTTCAACAGCATCCTCAATGAATATCTTTTTGATTTTTCTGGTTTTAGGATTCATTGTTGTGTCCCAAAGCTGGCTAAGGCTCATTTCTCCAAGACCTTTAAACCTTGTAACAGTTAAATTTCCTCCAAGCTTGCTTGTTAATTGCTTTAATTCTTCATCAGAATAAACATAATTATCAGTTTGCCCTTTTCTAACTCTGTAAAGAGGAGGCATTGCAACATAAACATGCCCTTTTTCAATTAATTCTTTCATGAATCTGTAAAAGAAAGTTAAGATAAGAGTCTTGATGTGCTCTCCATCAACATCTGCATCACTCATAATCACAATTTTATTGTATCTTAATTTGGAAATATCAAATTGCTCACCGTTCCCTGCTCCAATAACCGTAATCATATTCGCAATTTCCTCGCTGGAAAGAGCTTTAACAGGATTTACTTTTTCTACATTCAAAATTTTACCTCTTAGTGGAAGAATTGCCTGATACTCTTTATCTCTTGCTTGTTTAGCAGAACCTCCTGCAGATTCCCCTTCTACAAGATATAATTCAGTGTTATCAGATTTTTTACTGGAACAGTCTGCAAGTTTTCCAGGTAATCCTCCTCCGACACTAAGTGCATTTTTTCTTCTAACCAAGTCTTTTGCTCGTTTAGCAGCAAGTCTTGCTTTAGCTGCATCAATTGCCTTGGAAACAACTCTTTTTGCAATAGGGGGATTTTCCTCGAAAAATTGAGAAAGTGAAGAAGTGACTAAAGAATCTACAATTCCTTTAATCTCACTGTTTCCAAGCTTTGCTTTGGTTTGCCCTTCAAATTGAGGATTTGGAATTTTAATGCTGATAATTGCAGTTAATCCTTCCCTGACATCATCTCCAGAAATTGAATCATCTTTTTCCTTAAGCATTTTGTTTTTCTTAGCATAATCATTAATAACCCTTGTCAGAGCTGTTTTGAAACCAGAAACATGAGTTCCTCCCTCAGGAGTGTTGATTGTATTTACAAAAGCAAAAATATTTTCCTGATAGCTTGTGTTATATTGAATACAAACTTCCACAGAAGTGCTATTTTCTGCGTCTCTCTTGAAATAAATTGGCTTGCTGATTACATCTTTTGATTTATTTATCCATTTAATGAATTCCATTAAACCGCCTGAAAAGTAAAATTCAATTTTCTGGTTTTTTGCCTCGTCATTAAGTTTGATTTTAAGCCCAGGATTAAGAAAAGCCAACTCTCTGAATCTTGTTTCAAGTGTTTTGTAATCAAATTCTAGTGTGGAAAATATTTCTCCGTCTGGCCAGAAAGTAACTTTTGTTCCTGTTTCATCTGGATTGCATTTTCCAACAACTTTCAACTTTGTTTGAGGCTCTCCTCGAGAATATTCTTGCTGGTGAATTTCTCCATTTCTTTTAATCTCAACAATAAGCTTTTTGGAAAGAGCATTAACTACAGAAACACCGACTCCATGAAGTCCTCCTGAAATTAAATAAGACTTTTTATCGAATTTTCCACCTGCGTGAAGTTTGGTTAATGCAATTTGTACAGCAGGAACCTTGTAAACAGGATGCATATCAATAGGGATACCTCTTCCGTCATCATCAATTGTTACAGAACCGTCTTTGTTTATTGAAACCTTGATTTCTTTACAGAAACCCATTAAAGCTTCATCAACAGAATTATCAACAACTTCGTAAACAAGATGGTGCAATCCCCCTTTGTCTGTTCCACCAATGTACATACTTGGCCTTTTTCTTACACCTTCTAATCCTTCAAGAACCTTAATTTGCTCACCTGTATATTTACTATCATTCATTTTATTTTTGAAATTAGAATAGGTTTTTCTATTCAGATTTAGTACCTTTTTACCTGAAAAAAATGGCAAAGTACTTTATAAATGTTTCTCCCTAAAAATCTATTTTATCGACGGGAAAACGCATAAATCAAAAGAATTTCACAAAAATAATTTTTTCTGAAAAATATTGAAAATTTAATGAAAAATTCGTAAAAAATTATGCAATTTTAATCAGTTTTAATCACTTTTTTTACCAGTTTTCTTGGACTTTAAGACCCATCTTACTTTTCTCTTTCCCATCAACATAGTCTTTCTACATTTTGAACTACAAAAATAACGAATAGTTCCATCTGTCTTAACAAAGGTAACTCCTCTTGGAGGCTCATATTCTTGACCGCAGTGAGAACATTTAGGCATTTTAACTATAAGCTCCTTTGCTTACCTTGGATTTAATTCTTCTTGCTTCGATTTCAGTTTCTCTAAGCATTAAAGTATCTCCAATTCTTACAGGACCTTTGACATTTCTTCTTAAATCTCGTCCCTGGTCTCTTCCTTCTTGAACATTAACTCTAACTTGTGTAACTTCTCCTCTGAATCCGGTTCTTCCAATAACTTCTTCTACAATCGCAGCAACAGCATTTTCACTTAGAATTTTTCCGCCTGCAGCAGAAGCAGATGTATTTTGTTGATTTCCTTTATTGTCTTTATTGGTTTTTTGTTGTTTTGCCATCTTCACCTAGATAAAAATAGATTTATTTAAGTTGAGAAATGTCAACTCCTCCAAGATCAATTACTGCAATAGAGGATGTAGAAACAGGCAAGCCTACAGCCATTCCTAGCTTTTGCTTGTTGTCAACTTCTTTACAAGGTATTTTCTTTTCTTTGCAAAGCACAGGAAGGTGTTGAACAATTTCCTTAGGCTCAACATCACTAGCGTATACAACTAACTTTGCTGTTCCTCTTTCAATTGCTTTGGTAACTTCGTTTGTACCTTTCTCGATTTTACCTTGCTTCTTTATTTTTTCGATTATTTCGTATGTATCCATTTTCGTATTATATTTAGGAGTAGTATCCTCCTGATTTAGTCATCGGACAAATACTAAGATTAAAGTTTATTTATAAAGCTTTTGCTGATGTTTTAATGTAATCTCTGTGAGCTTTTTTCATAGATTTCTTATGCTCTTTAACATAATTAACTTCAACTTCATCTGTTCTCTGCGTAGGAGTTATATCGACGCTATTTAGCTTGCTTGGAATCACATAATCTTTATTCTTAAACAAAGTTTCACCGAGGTAAGCTATCATTGCTGCATTGTCTGTAAGAAGAAATTTATCTGGCACAAACATTTTTGCGCCACGTTCTTTGCACATAATTTTGCACATTTCTTGAACTCGAGAATTACAAGCAACGCCTCCTGCTAATAGCAATTCTTTTTTTCCAGTGTAAGCAAGTGCACGTTCAGCAATTTCAACAAGCATAGCAAAAACAGTTTCTTGGGCAGAATAAGCTAAATCTTCTTGAGAATATTTCTTTGAATCAACTTTTTGCTTTAAATTTGTAAGAATTCCTGAAAGAGAAATGTCCATTCCTTTAACAATATAAGGAAGTTCAATATAATTTTTTCCTTCTATAGCAAGTGCTTGTATTTTTGGGCCTCCCGGAAAACCAATTCCAATGTATCTTGCAAAATTGTCCAAGAAATTTCCAACACCTATATCAAGTGTTTCTCCAAAGATTCTGTATCTTCCTTCTGAATAAGCAATAACCTGGGTGTTTGCTCCGGACATATAAAGCATAACTGGTTCATGAGCACCTGTTGTTTTTCCGATTTCAAGATGCGCAATGCAATGATTAACAGGGATAAGGGGTTTGTTTAATTTCTCAGAAAGATGCTTAGCAAATCTCATTCCAACAAGCAAGCAAGGCGCAAGCCCTGGCCCTTGGGAAAAAGCAATTGCATCAATGTCTTTCTCAGATATTTTTGCTTCTAAAAGTGCTTGCTCGTATAATTTCTCTGCTAACTTTGTGTGATGCTTTGCAGCTTCTATCGGAATAATTCCCCCTTTTTCAGTGGTATAAGTATTTTTAGCATTCGCAAGAACTTTTTTGTTCTTAACTATTCCAATTCCAAAAGTGTGTGCAGTGGATTCAATGCCTAAGATTGTAACCATAAACATTTTATTGAATAATAGTTTATAAAATTAGCACAGAAGTTATTTTTTCCAAGATTCATTAACTTCTTTATATGTTTCCGGAGTCCCGATGTCATACCATCTTCCAAGAATTTCAAACGCGAGGATTTGCTTTTTTCCGGACAAATAAGAAAATAAATTTCCAGGCCCATCCCTAGGCAATCCTGTTTTCATATAATCTTCAATAAAATGCAAATCATCTTTGGGTATAAAATAAATTCCTGTTGATACCAAACTTGATTTGGGCTCGGGTGGCTTTTCTTGCATTGAGACAACTTTATTGTCTTTTACTTCAAGAACTCCGAACCGTTTTGCCTGAGTTAAATCTCGGATATCATGAACCCCAATTACTGTTTCTTTGAATGTTTCAAAGAATTTAGAAATTTCTTTTAAACTGCAGTCAAAGAGATTATCTCCGAGAACAATTAAAACATCATCTTGAATTTTTTCTTGGTTGATTGTAAAACTCAAATCTCCTATGCCTCCAAGGCGCGTTTCGTTGGAATCTGTTAAATCATTTACTAGATAAATCTCTTTAGAAAAAGAATTCTGATAGGTTTCTTTCCATTTTAGAAAATTATCATAAAATCTTGCATTTGTTACAACAAGAATTTCATCAATTTCGTCAAGCTCTTCTATCTTTTCCAGAATATAATTTAGAACTGGTTTTTCTGCGATGGGGAGCAAGGCTTTTGGAGCGTTTAAAGTTAACGGGTAAAGACGTACAGCATACCCTGCACAAAGAATTATTGCCTTCATAAAACCCTCAGTCTAAAGAGATATTTAAAATTATTTGAATGCAATAAAAATTTAAGAATTAATAAAATAAAAAATAAAAAAATGCGGAATACTCAGAAGAATTATCTTCTTTTTTTCTTAGCAGCTGCTTTCTTTGGAGCGGCCTTTTTCTTCTTTCCGCCTCTTGCCATAACTGCTTCACAAATGTTTCCTTGTCCGTCCACATAGTAAAGGTGTCCTGGCTTTCTATCAACAGCTTTCTTGATAATTACCTTTCCCATTTCAACCTCCTTTTTTATTTAAATATGATGAACTAAATATCTATTTGTATTTAAATCTTTCCATTATCGACGAGAGAGGCAAATTCTTATCAGATTTGCACAAGGGAATTTCAATAAGCTTGTAAAATGCTGTTTTTGGAACAACATAAAAATTAAATGGAAAAACTATTCTTCCCTCGACAAATTCATTTTTTTCATTTAACCAGATTGCAGCGAAGGGAAAGAAAACAAAAAAAGAGTGAATTGCCATCTGTATCGGTCTTTTAAACTCAAAAAGAAGATTCTGCGTTTTTCGAGATTTAAACATTAGACCTATCCCTTTTCCTATCTCCGAGAGTTTTTTCACCTTTAGCTTATATTTAATCTTGCCCTGATAAAAAACAATATCTTTTTCTCTAGCGTACATTTTACTTACTATGTCCTATTTGCTTTTATATTCTTCCCTTGTTAATAAGATTTTTATACTATCTTTCTATTTTATTATAATGGTAAAAGAGGGTGTGCCTACCACATTAATAATCGGGGCAGTAATTGCAACACTTGCTTCAATTGTAGGAATTCTTTTAAGTTTAGAAAAGAAATTGAAGAATAAAGTTGAAGTTGAAAAAGAGATTGAAGAAAATCTTTATGTCACTAAAATTGCCCAGCTAAAACAATCTGAAAAAACTGTAAGCGAATTGCTCAACGAAATCAGCGCCCTATCTAAAAAATTGTTTAGCGAAAAATTTGGGATATCGCCAAACATGGGATACTCCGAGATTTCAAAAACCTTGGAAGCCCAAAAGCGTCCTAGAATTTCTGAGCTTTGCAAACGAATTGAATGGGCTCTTTATTCTGGAGAAGAAATCGACAAATTTGAAGTAGAGAAATTGCTACAAGATTTAGAGCGAGTAATCATACAAGAATCTCGACAAGAAAGATTAGCTAAAGAATCCTTGAAAGCAATAACCTTCTCGAAACCAGAAGAAGAAACAGGATTAAACAGAAATCCTTTCGATGATTCCTTGCTCATTGGAAAATTGAAGTCTACTTTAGAAGATTATCATTTAGATATAGATGACTTAAACACTTCAACAATCATCGCGGGATCGACTGGGAGTGGAAAAACAGTTACAGCCCAGGTTATTGCTGAAGAAGCTCTTTTAAAAAATAAAAGCGTCATAGTATTCGATTCAACAAGCAAATGGACCGGTTTCCTTAAAAAATGTGATAATCCAGACTTGTTAAAGAGGTATGAATACTTCGGAATAAAGAAAAAAGATGCCCAAGCATTCAAAGGTTCAATTAAAATTGTCAAAGACCCTTATGAAGTTTTAAACATTAAGAGATATATCCACAAAAATGGAGAGATAACTATCTTTGACACCAGCACCCTAGACGACAAAAACGCAGAATTATTTATTGCTAGCTCGCTTGAACAAATCTTCCAGTCTAATCTCGGAGAATCTAAAGAGTTAAGATCCCTCATAATTTATGAAAATGCACACAAAGCATTAACTAGATTTGGAGCAAGCGGAGATGCTGTTGTTCAAATCGATAGAGCTGCAAGGGGTTTCAAAAAATACGGATTAGGTTTAATCCTTGTTTCTCAGATACTCAAAGATTTTACCAAAGAGCTTGTGGCACCAGTTAAAACAGAAATTCAACTCGCAACTAGGTACATCGGAGATTTAAAGAGACTCAGAATGATTTACGGAGAAGAAATATTAAACCAAGTTGTTAATAACTCTATTGGCACTGCTATGATCTTCACAAATGGCTCTTTAACCAACCCCGAACCTTATTTTGTCGCTTTCCGCCCAATACTTCACAATAAACAAAAATTAACTCCGAAAGAAATTGAATGGCATAACACACAAACACGAGTTATTGAAGATTTAGAATACCAAATAGTAAATTTAAGCAAAGCTGGAGCGAGTGTTGCACCTTTAACCTCTGAGATAAGTTTATTGAAAGAAAATATCAAAGAACAAGAGTTTATTTCTGTAGAAGCGGGATTGAAAGCTCTCAACAAGAAAATTGAACTTTATTGGGAATCTGTTGGAAAAGAACCTATGCATCTTCCACTAAAGAAAATAAGAAAAGAAGTCATCAAAGGAGGAATCGAAAAAAGCAGAAGAGAAAGAGCTGCACTTGACGGGGGAAAACACGAAGCAGAAGTCAGGAGAATCAGGGAAATAATCAAAATAAGAGAGAAGCTAAAAAAACAAAGAATTCAAGAAAAAAAGCAAAAAGAAAACCAAGAGCTAGAAGAATTAGGAAAAAAAGCAGCTGAACAAACAGAACTAAGAAAAAGATTTGAAAAAGAACAAGCAGCCAAAAACTTGCAAAGAATGCAGATGATTCAACAGCAAAGGATAGTTTCAGAAAAATTAAATAAAAACGAGGTCATTCAGCCAAAAGTCCAACTAACTTCAAGAAGAATTGAACTTCCAGCAATCAAAAAAATTGGAACTGATCCAATTCAGAGTTCTTCAAAGGATATTTTACCTTCTTCAAAAATAACTGAATCAGAATTAAGAAAATTAGAACAAGACATATTCGCATTAAGAAAAGAAATCCAAAAATACACGATTCATAAGGGAACAGTAAAAGAAATAATTGAAAAACAAAAAAGTAAAACTGCAAAAAAGAGAATTAAAAAGAAACAATAATCCTAATTCTAACTAATCTTAAGGAATAGTTCTATACCTGAAACTGATAAGGATAAACATTAAGAAGAAACATACAATTGCAAAAAACAATAAATAAATTGAGATATCCACTGGAACCATTTTCTTTGTTTTGGAAATCATTTCTTCAAAAGGATTATTCTCTAATTCTGAAAGTCTCATATAAACTCCCCCCGTATTAAAAGCTAATGCTTTCAATGGTTCTTCATTAAGTTTAGATGTTCCATACCCTACATCTCCCCCCTCAATAGTCCCTGTTCCTATAGTATGAATCACAACAGAATTTTCTAAAGCGTACTCAATTGTTTTTTCTACAACCCCTACATTCATTTGTCCATCACTGAAAAGAACAACTGCTTTAGCATTCTCTTGAGTTCTTAGAAGATTAATTGAACTGATAATTGATTCTTGAATATCTGTTCCTCCAACTCTTGAAAATTCAATTTCACTGACAGCTTGCTTTGCAAGAGTTTTAAAGTCAGTTAAATCTTTTTCAATATAAGAAACTCCTGCATAAGAAACAACTCCAATTAATGTCCCGGGAGGAGTAGCATCAATAAAACTCTCTGCAGCGTTTTTTGCCGCATCCAATCTCGTGGGGGGGATATCTACAGCGTCCATGCTCCTAGAAGCATCAACTGCTACAACAAAACAATAAGCACTCGCATCTTTGTACAGATAAACAAATGTTCCAGACAAAGCAAGAGAAAGACTAACTGTAATTAAAATGCTCAAAAATAAAACAGTTAAATTCTTAGAGAAAAAGTCTATATTTCTAATTCTTTCAATTGCCTGAAAATTTGCGAATCTTAAAGCTCTGCCTTTTGAAACAACTAAAGATAAAAAATGAATAAAAACTAGTATTGGGATAGACAACAGCAAAAAAAGAAACTCTGGATGAACAAAATTAACTCGATACATTTTACACTCTCCTTTTTCCTAGTACGATTCTTTCTTTTAAAAATTCGACTAAAGGAATAACAAAGGACTGGTCAGTAACAAGAGAAAGCAAGTCTATTCCTGACTGCTCAAATATCTGTTTTACAGCTTGCTCCTGCTGTTCTGCTATTTGCTCATACACTTTACCAAAAAGTTTGGGGTTAATCAATATTTTTTCGTGAGTAACCGGATGTTCAACTAAAACCTCTGCGTTAATATCTGGAAGAGCTTTATCTAAGGGGTCTTTTACCATTATGGCAATTGTTTCAAATCTGCTTCCAATTAAATTCAAAATCTTTTGATGGCCAGCATTTACATTTAAGAAATCAGACACCATAACCACTGCAGAAATTGAATCATCTGCATTGCTTAAAAGAAAATCTAAAGCCTTTTCGATTCCTGAACTTCCCGTGTAAGAAACAGCTTCGGATAAGTTATCCACAAAAAGTTGAAATTGTTTTATTCCTTTATTGGGTGGAACAAAGTTTACAATGTCCTTATTATACATAATGAATCCGATATTATCATTATTGTTTAAGATCAAATGAGCAATTGCCGCGGAAAGTTCTGCAGCATATTCACATTTTAATTTGTCTGTGGAACCAAAAACCATGTTCTCGCTGGAGTCTATCAAAAAGATTATCTTCAAGTCTCTTTCTTCAATATACTGCTTAACTAAAAGTTCATTTGATCTTTTACTTGCTTTCCAATCAATAGAAGATGCATCATCGCTTGGATCGTAATGTCTATAACTATCAAATTCTAATCCTCTACCTCTAAAAATAACTCTGTAAAGAATATTTCTCAATTCAAATTTCTGCATTGCTTCTTCTAATGCTGAAACTGCTTTTGCTACTTCCAAATTCAATCTTTTTGATTCTACCACTTGCTATTTAAGGAATTGGAACAACCTCCTCCAAGATATGAGAAATAACCTTGTCGGATTCAATTTTTCCTGCTTTTGCCCTATAAGAAAGAATAAGCCTGTGCCTCATAACATCATAGGCAACTGTTTTAACATCTTCAGGAATAACATAGTCTCTTCCATTCATGAAAGCCTGCGCTTTAGACGCAATAAACAAAGCAATAGCTGCCCTAGGAGAACATCCCCATTCAATGTATTCTGCATAAGCAAGATCCTTGGACCTGGTTTTCCTCACAATTTTAATAATATAATCTCGAATTTTTGGATGGATGTAAACTCGTTTTACCAGCGCTTGCATATCCACAATCTCCACAGGGCTAATCACTGGATGAAGCTGGAAATCTTCAAATCTCTTAAGCGTGGTATTCTCTTCCATAATTCTTTTTTCATCTTCTTCTTCCGGATAAGTCATAATAACTTTAAACAAAAATCTATCAATTTGAGCTTCAGGAAGAGAATAAACTCCGCTGGATTCCAAAGGATTCTGATTTGCCATGACAAAAAAAGGAACAGGTAGTTTGAATGTCTCTGTACCAATTGTAACCTGCTTTTCCTGCATTGCTTCAATTAAAGCAGACTGAGTTTTTGAAGGACTTCTGTTTATTTCATCAGCAATAACAAAATTAGCGAAGATAGGACCCTTGACTAATTCAAATCCTTTAACTGGATTGTAGGTTGTAAGTCCTACAATATCTGTTGGAAGCAAATCTACAGTGAACTGAATTCTTTTAGAGGTGCAACCGCTTACTTGTGCAAGAGATTTAATTAAAAGAGTTTTTGCAATTCCGGGAACACCTTCAAGTAATACATGCCCATCACAAATTAAAGCTCTAATTAAACTGTCCGTGACTTTTTCTTGCCCGATAATGATTTTAGAAAGCTCTTGCTTAACCAATCTAATTTTTCGAGAATATCTGCTTAAAAGCTCTTGTTCTCTTGGTCCAAAATTCGCACTCTTTTCTTTAAACTTATCCACCATCTTTATTGATAAACTCAAAGAGTTTATTTAAATTTTTGTATTTGCTATTCTTCTCAGTCTCACTTTTCTATAAATGAAATAATAAATTATTTCTAAAAATAAGGAAATTGAAAAAATGACTGCAACCCACCAAACCAATCCTCTTTGAGGTTCTTCATTATCTCTTGTGAATGCTGCTTCAGAAGATTGAGCAATAGAATTTCTACACCAGTTTACAACACCATCTAATTTAGTTGAAGCTTCTTTAAGTTGTCCTTGATTAATAAGATTTTCCGCTTCTCTAACTGCTTCTAATGCTTCTATACATTCTGGATGCTCGACAGTGATAAGTTCTTCTGTAAATACCAATTTTTGCAAAATTGTTCCTGGATCGTCGCAAGAAGCATTATCTGTGAAGTTTGTGAAACATTTTTTAGAGTCCCAATAAGTTATATTTCTAAATCCGTTTATACATAACCCAATTGCTGCATTCCAAGAAGGGACGCAAGTGCTTGGAGAGCTTCCTCCACTCCCTCCTCCGGAAGGTTCTGGCTCAGGAATTACCTCTGTATCTTGCTCTTCAAATTCAATTACAAAACTATTACTTATTGCACTCGTTAAAGTAGAATTATCTACAGAATTCAAATCTTCTGAAGTTATATTAAATTGTTCTAGTCCAACAACACTTGAAGAAAAAATCAGACTCCAATTATTTATCTGCCAAGTAAATTTAGAAGGGGTTGTATTCCCCGTCACAGTAAAGTTAACTGTTTGATTATAAAACTCATCAAAAGCATCTACGTCTGAAAAATGCTCAGTTAAATCGATAGCTATTGTTTCTCCGGTTTCATTATGTTTATCGGGGATTTCTTGAGTGAAATTTATAGGAGCATTTGTATGACTAATATTAACACTGAAATTTCTAGAAGCACTCTCATAGGGATTAGAAACAGTTAAAGTCAGATTAGTTAGGTTACCATAAGTTTCATCAGTGAAGTTTGGTGTAAAGCTCCAGGTAGCATTTGTTCCATTTCCAAATGAAGAAATATTTCCTCTCAAAGAATCATGAATATAAAATAAGTAAGTTAAATTCTTATTCGTAGCTGAATGATTTGCATTAAATATCAAACTAAATGTTTCATTCTCGGTAAGATTCCAAACGAATTCTGCTGGAGGATAATTTATCAAAGGAGTATCATAAAATTGAGATATATTCAAGTTAAAATTTATTTCATCGCTAGCTCCAGATTCATCTGTTACATTGATGATAACAGTGTAATTTCCAATATCTGCTCTAGTTGGAATAAAAGATACAATTGAATAAGAAGACTCATTGTCTACAGTATGAGGACTTGTCCAGTTTAAAATCAATGGAGCAACACTTTGATTTGATTGATACAAAACTTCCCAACTGAAGTTTAATAGGTCTACAAAAGATGCATCTTCAATCAACAGGTCATCATCAAAAACTTCTATTGTCAAATTAACAGAAGACAATGTGTCAAGTTCATTAACCAAAAGATTATTTTGAGAATTTATTATTGGTTCAGTGTTTGTATTGGTTATATTAAATGTAAAAACCTCTGAACTAGACAATCCCAATGAGTCTGTAACATAAACTGTCACTTCTTTTATTCCCACATCTTCTTTATAAGGGGTAAAATTAATTATCCCTTCAGAAGTCAAACTAAAGTAATTCATTGATTCTACTGCACTAAATGAAAGAGGGTTTGATTCCAAATCAGTTACCCATTCCTCGCTGACTAAATCTGCAAAAATTTCTCCGGTTGTCGTTGCTCTAGTTGAATTCACAGTAAAATTAAGCGTATAATCTTTAGAATTATTCCACTGTGGAGCAGTGTTATTTATTACACTTAAGTTAAATAAAGTTGAATCCAAATGATTCTCCTTATCTGATGCATTTACCCTAACAGTATAATCTCCGGGATGAGATGCATTGAAGAAGAAATTGATTTTAGCAGAAGTTTTATTATCCAACAAATTTCCATCTGAATTTAAACTAATATTAAATAAGTTAGAAGGAATAGAAATAACACTTAAACCTGTTCGATTAAGAAGTTCTAAAGTAAGAGAGATAGATTCATTGTATCCTCCAAAAGATTCATTTTTATCTGGGATTAATAAATCACTATCCGTTATGTTCAGTTCGGTATAATTAAACAGACCTATAGAGAGATTCATATCTGAAATGCTACTTAGTTCAGGAGAATCCGTGACTGTTTTATTTACAAAAACAAAGATATTTTCACTTTTAATTGCACCATTAGAATCTTGAGCACTAAAATTAATTGTCCAATTACCTACTTCTGTTCTTCCAGGAATTACACTAATTGGAATAGAGATAATGCTCTGACTAGAAGTATGATTGCTAGCATTATAATAAAACCAACTTTGATTAAAGATATTTCCTGCATAATTTCTTAGAGAAGCATTACTCCAAGCAGAAAGATTCTCGCTAAGATCAGTAGTAGTAATATTTATTGCACAGTTAAGAGCAGAACCTTCATTAACAAAAGTATTATTACAATCAGAAATGTTTATATCGAATGAAGATAAAATTCTAAAGGTAACTATTTGTGAAGTAAATTTATTTTGCTTGTAAGTTGAATTAGCGCAATAATCATGAGGGCAAGGATAGTTTGCTCCACTATCATTAACATAAAAAGTTAAGTTGTATTCTCCTACATCATTACGACTAGGTGTAAAATTTATCAAAGTAGAAGTGTTTGAATCTAAATAAGTTAAATCAAAGAGGCTACAATTTCCCTCTCCCCTAGTACTCCAATTAGCGTGAGCACAAGAAGTGAATACAATACTAAAATTCAAAGGATATTGACTTTCTTCATCTGAAGCATTTACAAAAATAAGTTGGTTAACTGGCTCACTAATTGTGTAAGTGGAATTCAAATTTGTAAAAGCAGGATTGTCATTGGTAGTATTAATTGTAAAATTAACATACGCAGTAGTTGCTTCACTAGGGTTACTAATATTAGTTGCTTTAATGGGAATTTCAAAAAAACCAGTTTGGTCATCTCTAGTCGCATTTACAGTTAAATTTCCAAGAGGATTGCTAATAAAAATCCATGAAGAAATCGTTGAATTGCTTACAATATTTCTTCCTGAAGCATTGGTCCAATAAATGTACTGCCCCCCTTCTGGATTTATCGCAAAAGTGAAATCACTTCCATTAGAACCTTCAATATTTTGAGTTAAGTTATGAACATATACAGTATCTTCAACGGAAACATAATTACGAGAGGGAGGAATCCATCCTGCTTGAATTAAAACAATCAAAAAAGTAACAATTAAGACACTTGCAAATAACTGCTTGATTTCAGTCACTCCTTTCTTATTTAATATCATTCTTATCTTGCCTCTTTTAACATTTTGATGACGTTTCGAAGCTTTATAATTATAATCACAATTAAGGTTAAAATAATTAAAATAACCAAATACCACCAAAGAGGAATTCTTTTAATTGGAAGTTCTGGAGGACAAACATTGGGACAAGGGCCGCCGCAATCTTTTCCATCTTCACCCTGATTTTGAATTCCATCAGAACAACTTGGACAAGAAGGGCAGGGACCGCCGCAATCTGTTAAAATCTCACAAGAATTATGATGACAGTTTCTAATTCCATCTGAACAACTTGGTGCAGAAGTAAGATAACATGCTTGAACTCCTGCAGGTTTTACTTTTTTGAAAATTTTATTTTTACAGTTATTCAAATCCACACAATTTCTTAATTGAAGCCCGCAGTTAGAATCCGGGAAATTAAGAAGCTCGCATTCAGATTTTATTGCTAAGAAATCTAGTGCAGAAACATTTCCTCCAAATTCAAAAGAATAATCTAATGCCTGGCAAGTGCTCCATTCTTCACAACCCCATTTTTCAAAGCAAGCACCTCCACCGCCTCCGCCTCCACCGCCGCCAACATCTTGACAACTAACTGCCTCGACAGTTACATTCCATTCCATTGAAGCATTAAGCAATCCATCTGTAATTTCAACCTTCACTATTTTCAATCCAGAAACACCGCATCCAGGAACATAACTAAACCCATCTGTGCTATTTGTTCCAGGATTGTATTGAACTAAAACATTATTTACAAACCAGTAAGAATCTGGAATTGTCCAGTCTGGGTCATATTTAGTTACACTAAACTCTGTTCTTTGGGTGCCTGTCATCCCAAATTGCAAATCTGTTGGACTAAAGCTAGTGATTGTTGGAGCTCTGTTTATATTAGTTACAGTTAAACTAAAGTCTCTACAAGTTGTTCTAGGATCACCTGTTCCGCAATAGCTAATGTTTTCATGAATACTATCTATTCCATTGTCTGTAACACATACTCTTAAGCTATAAACTCCTATATCGGATTCATTAGGTGTAACACTAATAAAACCGGTGTCAGAGATGTCAAAGAAAGGAACTCCAGTCAAAAAAGTTAAGTTGTAAGTGAAATCTCCTTCTGTTTGAGTTCCCTCTTCTATATCCAATACTCTAACTTGATAAGCAAAAGTATGATTATCTCCAGATGTCCAAATAGTTCTAGCACCAATATTTGCCACACTTGGAGCATTGTTAATCTCAATTACGTCTATGGAAAACTCCTTGGAATCTGAAAGATTTCCATCTGTAACACCTACAGTTAAATCATGAATTCCTATATGAGATTTAGAAAGCAAATCTGAGATTATATGAGCATCAACAACTAACTCTCCTCCGTCTGTCCAATCAACAGGAACAACATAAAAAGGATTAGAAGGAGTTAAACTAAAATCTAAAGGTGTTTCATCTAAATCAGTTGCATTGAATTCGTAAGAAAAATTAGATCTTCCTTCGCAAGCAAGCATTTCATCAGGAATATAACTTAAAATAGGAGCAGAATTAGGAACATTCACAAAAAAGAAAACACTTGCATTTTCAATAACTCCAATAGAATTATTTGCAAATACATCCAGCCTATTCCAACCTCTGACAGCATTAAAACTGGAATTTGGAACAAATGAAATATTTTCTTCAACAACCGCACTATGCGTTATATCATTTAAAGTGTACCACCAGCTTTCAGTAAGTTTATCTGCAGAAACATTTAAAGGAATTGTAAAAGGCCCGCTTAAATTTGTGAAATTGTAAGTTATGTTTTCTGGACTATGAATAAAGATGTTAAATCTTTCACCTTGAATCAGCAAAGAAACAGTTCCAATTAAGCTTTTTCCGACGATAACTGGAAATCCGCTTTCTTGAAAAAAGTAAGGATAACCTAATGCAAATACATTAAATATCACTGAAAGTATGATTAAAAATATCACCAGCTTTTTCATAACATATTAACAAATAAATAATATAAAAACCTAACCATTGACGGACTTGAATTGAAAAACAGCTATCCCAGAATAGTTTCCTAATGACGCATTTTTAGGAACACTAAGCCAAATTGTAACATTTTTAGATTCATTAGACTTTACAATCTGCTCAGGGGGAACAAGAAGATATTCTTTTGCTTCTCCTGTAAAATGCACATTCACTGAAATAGGAACCTCATAAGGATTTGTCACGCTAACCATTCTTCCGATTGAAGAAGCTCCAGGGGGAATCATTCCAAAGTCAAGTAAGTCAGTTCTGTCTAAATTTACCCCGAAAATATCTCCTACTTCAAATTTCACATCTAAACGTTTAGTGTGTTTATACAAATTAGAAATGTTTCTTGAAACAAAAAATAAGGTTACTGAAGAAACAATCAATAAAGCTATTGCAATGAAAATTATTGCTTGAGAATTTTTCTTATTTTTTCTTGCCATAATTCATCCTCCCAGAAGATTTAAAAGATTTTTTCTTAGCAATTATCACGATAATTCCTATAAGAGTTAACAATATCAACACAGACACCCCAATGATTATGTAAATTGTGTAATCAATTGGCTCAGTGAACTCTATTTCTACAATTTTTTCAGTGGTTTCTTGATTATAATGAAGAGTTATCTTAGCTTTAATCTTGTTTTGATTTATTTCTGAAGTATCAAAATACCCTGTTAAAACAGTTTTTTGCCAGGGTTCAATAACCATAGAAGGAGTTAAAAAGTTTAAACGAGAATAATTCATAATGCTTACATTAGCGTAAACTCCAGGAATTGGATCATTCCAATAACTTTCTGCTTGGATTTCAAATCTATTAATTTTTCCTCGTTCAACAAATTTAGTGTAGTTAGAAATATCAACAAACAATTTTCCTAATCTAAACACTTTTTCATCTTGAACAGCTCCTGTTTCGTAAGTAACAACTGCTTTTGCAAAATAATCTCCTGAAAGATAATCTAATGTACTCAATTTTGTTTTTAATTCTACAAATTCTGTGCTTTTAACTAAATTTTCCCCTAAATCAATTGTTTGAAGTAAACTTTTCTTTTCAGAATCATAAATTTCGATTTTAGAATGAGTGTTTATGTCCTGCTCTCCTTTACTGTAAATTTTTAGATTTAAATCAACATCTTCCCCAGTGTTAGCATTAGAAACAACAAAGTTTAATTCAGCATATTTTCCTGGATAAGGAACATTAACAAAAATAACACCCTGCACATTTCCAACAATACCTAATGTGGCCTTGTTATCTCCTGCAACTTGCCTTCCTCCAATTAAAAGCCTGTGCCTGCCAGGTTTGTCTGCTTTAACAGGTAATTGTAATAAAGCATTAACTGAACCCCCTGCTACAAGTTTATCTGTACTTAATTCAACATACTCTGAAAAAGGACCTTCTGCATAAATTTGAAAATTAACTCCAGGATCACCCATAAAATTAAATGTAAAAACTTTTTTTAAGTTAGGCTCAAAATTTACTTCATAAGATGCAGGCCTTACTCCTACCATTGCAGAAACACTAGGTAAAACTATTAAGAACAATAAAACGCAAGAGATAATCTCTCTTTTTATATTTCTAAATATCACCATCTTTAAATCAAATAAAGAACTTGCTTTTTTATATTTTTCTTAAAGAAAATAAAATTAACTGACTGGAGCAATTGTAGCAGTCATTGTATCACTACGTGCGCCTGTTAAGGAATCGCTTGGAATAACTAGCTTAATATCAATTCTAATTTCATCTCTTCCATCTGCAGATGTAAATAAATCGCAAACCTTTGTTCCATCACCAGTGGTATTTACATCATAGAATGTAGCTAAGCTAAAATCATCTGTTCCATTACAAGCACTAGCTTCTTTGTTTGTAACATTATATTCATAATCTGGGCCTGTTCCCGCTGAACCCCCTAAAAAAGTTGCAGCAGTTAATCCTGTTTTAAGTCTTAACGTTAAATTAACATTACCTAAGTTGATTACTTCAAATCCTTGTGAAACAGCTGTCCAATTTCCATTTGTAACACTTCCCCCGCAACAAGTATTCAAAGTAGCAGTAGTTTGTCCAGAATCAACCATTCCTGAACCCCAGTTAATACTATCAACAGTGAAATTAATTGCAGCTGCTGTTTCAACAGTTAAATTGATATCTCCACTTTGTAAAGCAAATCCTGTAAACAAATTTTCTTGATATTGATTAACATTATAATATGTAAGCCCTGCTCCTAACGCAGAAAGCACAACTGCAAAAGAAGCGATAAATAAAACTAAATTATCTGTTTTCATTTTGCAATTCCTCCAGAAGAAGATAAAATTTCAATTCCAATTTGGCCAGAAGATTTTACTCCTGACTGGCTAGAATTAAATCTAGAAGGATTTAAATTATTTACAAAAGTAACATTAAATAATATTGAAGCAACCGAGAATATAATAGCGACTACCAATAAAATAACAATGATTTTTTGTGCTTCCATCTCTTTTTTATTTTTTTATTTATCAAGATTACTACTTTCTCATTTATAAATATTTACATTTTACAAGATATAATC
>CAYQOY010000006.1:0-28371 GCA_964419275.1 Candidatus Woesearchaeota archaeon | reverse complement strand
AAAAGCAAAAAAGAGGAAGACAAGTTCTACAGCTAGAAAAGCTGTTTCTAAAAAACCAATTGCTGTTCAGAAGAAAGTTGTAAAAAAAGACAAATCCAAAATCGCTTGGCAAATAGTTCTTGGGATTGCAGCAGCATTATTATTCTTATTTATTATTGCTAAATTCTCTGCATCTGTTACAGGTAATGTTCCTGCTGTTGATGCTGTTGAAAGTACAACTAAAGATTTCTCTCTTTTAGATAATCTTGGTGAAGCAGTTGGAACACAAGATTCTGGAGATGAAACAGATGTTTCTCTTAAAGATGAAATAAAAGATAAAGAATTTTTAGATGTTTTTGACGCATTTATGGTTAAAACAAATGAAATCACTTTAAAGGTGATCACTCCAATTTTACCTGCATTTTCAGCTATTTTTGGTTCAACCCAAGAGAATTTTCTTTTTGCTAAGTTGTTCTTTGTTTTGGCGACTTTCTTTTTTATTTGGCATTTCTCTGGAAAAATTGAAGAGTTAAGTGAAAGATGGGAAATAAGATTATTACTTAGCTTAGTGCTTGGAATTTTATTTACTAGATGGGTTGTAAACGATATTCTTTTGCAAACAGTGTGGATTCCTTTTAGTGCAATTGGAAATACAGTAGGATTTATTTGGTACGCTTTGAGATTGTTTATTTTACTTGCAGGAGTGATTTATTTCACTGTTTTTGTAATTAAGGGAAAACAGAACGAAATTTGGAGGATTCTTATCTGGCTTGGAACAATAATACTTCTGATATTCCGTTGGATAGACGGAGCAAATGTTACCGCTATGGGCTCTGGTAAGAAATATTTATTTGTTTATCCTGTTTCTATAGCCATACTTCTTATTATGATTATAATCAGTCCTATAATTCGAAAAAAGATGGCAGATTCTAAGAGAAAACTTATTCGTCAAACGCGGGAAAAAGTTAAAGCAATTGATACTTTATTAACTATGAAACAGAATCAAGCAAGAATGGGTAGAAAGTCAACACCTGAAGAAAAAAAAGTTGAAGGAATATTAACCGAGGTGGGAGTAACCGGAGACACTCATAGGGATGATAGTAATGTTGGATCTGGGGAATAAATAATCTTGAGTTTAACCTTTCCTTAAATTAAATTTATAAACATCTTCAGAGTTATTTAAACATGTTGAAAAAGAGTTGGAAGAATTTCATCTTTTTGGGAATAGCTTTTGCTGTTTTTATTGTTTTAACTAATCTTGTTTCGGCTCAAGAAACAAGTTCTTCTGGAGTTTTTGGGGGAATTCAATCTGTTTTTAAGGATGTTCTTAAGCCATTTGTAAACGCTTTGCTTTTTTCCGGAGGAGAAACTGCGACTCAGGATTTATTTTTAGAGAAATTACTTTTTTTCACTATCTCTTTGCTTTTGATTTTCTTGATTTTAGGTAGAATTGAGATGTTCAAAGAGAATCGCTCAATCAAGATGATAATTACAATCTCGGTATCTATTTTAATCACTAAGTTTATGCCTGTTTACTGGTTGGATGTTTTGTTAAAAGAATATTCGATTCTTTCGATGGTTTTTGCTTATTTTTTGACTTGTTCACCTTTCCTTATTTTCTTTTACGTGCTTCATCAACTTGTTGTTGATTCTTCAATTCTTAGAAAAGCAGCTTGGTGCTTTTTTATTGCTGTTTATGTTATCTTCTGGCTTTCAGCAGAAACAAACTTAAGCGTGACTCTTTCTTTCTGGATTATGGTTGCTGCTTTTTTAGCAATGATCTTTGACAGAAAGATACATAAGATTTATATGCAGTATGCTAAGGAAATAGAAAAAGCTAAAACCCCTAAGAAGTCAGATTCTAATTCTAAATGAAGGTAGTTGATTGAAAATAGTTAATCAAAGCATTTAAAATTGATATTCACTTCTTTGTTTCATGAATGAAAAATCTGTGGGATATGATAGTTTTGGAAATATTGTTGTGCTGAAATTTTCATCAGACTGGAAGCAAATTCAAAAAAAGAAATTCGCTGAAGACCTCTTAAGAAAAAACAAAGCAGTTAAAACAGTGTTAGAAAAAACCGGGAAGTTTAAAGGAAGGCTTAGAAAAATGCAAACCAAGCATCTTGCTGGTGAAAAAAACAAAGATGTTATTTATCACGAAAATGAATGTGTTTTCAGGTTTAATATAGATGACACGTACTTTTCTTCAAGACTTAGCAATGAACGAGCAGAGGTAGCTAAAGAGATAAAGAAAGGGGAGAATGTTTTGGTTATGTTTGCGGGTGTTGCCCCATACCCCGTTGTTATAGCTCGAAATTCGCAAGCTAGCAGGGTTTATTCCAATGAAATCAACAAAACTGCGAATAAGTACGCTGAATTGAATGTTGAAAGAAACAAGCTTAAAGATAAGGTTGTTTTGCTTCCCGGAGATATAAAACTAGTAGCTGAAAAAATCAGGAAAGGACTTGCTGTTAAAAAAGAGAAGGTTCCAAAAGAATTTGATGTTATTGTTATGCCTAGGCCTCAACTTAAAGATAGTTTCCTTGAACAGGCATTTGCCTTGTCGCGCGGAGGAAAAAAAGGCACGCGTGTTTACTATTATGATTTCTATAAAGAATCTGAAAAAGATCTATTGATTGAAAAGATAAAAATGGAAGCAGCTAAGGCAAAAAAGAAGATTAAAATCTTGAAAGTTAAAAAAGCAGGAGAAGTTGCACCTTATACTTTTAGATTCAGAGTGGATTTTAAGGTATTGTAAAACAAGGGTTTTGTAATTACAGTTTTCTTGAAACTCCGCCGCTTGCAGTTGGAGCTTCTCCACCATGCCAGGTGAATCTTGGGCGAATTTTAACAGGATAAATTCTTTCAGAATTATCGTCGAGAATTATTGCAGAACCTTTCATGTCAGGCAAATCGTCCATGTATTTTACAACACTATCATAAAGATAGCTTTGCATAATATAATTCAATGCTTCTAAATCTTGTTTGGAAGTAACTCTGTGAGAAATAACGACATCTGACTGAGTCATAACATCTGTGCTGATTTTTCCAGGCTGTTGAGTTGCAAGAACAACAGAAATTCCTGGTTGTCTTCCCTCTCTTATTAGCTGGATTAATGCATCTGTTGCAGCTGTTTTTTCATTTAAAGGAAGGAATTCGTGAGCTTCATCAATAAACATCCAAACCAAAGGCATTTCTTTTTTCTCAGAAGAATAATTCAAGTCTAATCCTTTTGAAACAGATTTAATTTCTTCTTTTTTTCTTGCGGTCATTCTTTGGCTGAATATTTTTTTGGAAATCAAGCTGATTACCATTGCTCTTACATTAAAACTTCCAACAGAGTTGTAAACACTCAAATCTAAAACAGAAGTTGTTCCAGGATTAACCAAATCCGATACTTTTGTTGCTTGCTGTTTTGTTTCTGAGAAAATACCCCAGGTTTTAGCTGCTTCAAAAAGCGCAATTGCTGAGTTTTTAACATCTTGAGATGAACGTTTGTCTTTTTCAAATCTGTCTAAAACATCGTCGATATTGAAGTTTTCTGATTTTTTCAGCTCATTTATTGTTCTTTCAATTAAAATGGAGATTGGATTTGTCATCTCTAATCCAAAAGTTATTGTCCAGTCTTCTGCGTTAAGCTCAGTTATATCTAAAGCGAATTTTTCATCAACAGGAATTCCTTTTTCCAGGTAAGTTTCATAATGTCCGTAAGGGATAAACACCTTCACAGGAAGATTCTTTGCTTGCAAGTCCCAGTCTTTTAACAACTCTTTATCTTTTTCGTTTCTGTATTTCATTGTCCAATAAATTCCCATTGTGTCAAACATAATTGAGGCAATATTTTGGTTTACTTCTTTTGGAAGATTAGAAAGTTCTTCAGCTATGACTCCCAGAGTGTAGGATTTACCTCCGCCTCTTTTACCTGTGACAAGAACAACATGGCTTCTCATAACATCCATTAAAATTCTGTTGCTAAGGGAGGTGTATTGTCCCATTTTAACATAGCCTTTGCCAAGAAAAATAAGCCCTTTGTCACCAAACTTCTTTTTGTCGTTTGAGTCTCTTCCTACAATGATATCATAAGCCATTTTTATCTTTTATTTACTATTTTTATCCTCTTTTTCGTTTATGTATTAAGATAGCGAGTTAGTTTTTTAATTGTTTTGTTTGTCTCGAGGATTTTTAGATTAGCTTTAAATAATTCAAGATTTTAGTTAAAATATGGAAATTGAGTTTATCCCTATTGACTATGATTATTTCGATTTTCAAGAAAGAAACTACATAAGGATTATTGGTAGAGATAGTAAAGGCAAGAGAGTTTGTGTTTTTGATTCTTGCCCGGCTTATCTTTGGGCGATTCTTGAAGAAGGGTTAAGTGACAAGAAAATTAAGCAGATTGTTGAAGAAGTCAAGAAAATTCAGCTGGATGTCAAAAAAAGAAGCACTAAAGTTGAAGCTGTGGAGATTCATGACAAGAAGTTTTTAGGAAATGATGTTAAAGCTTTGAAGATTTTTGCTACAAACTACAAGGATTTGCAAGATGTTGCTGAAAAATTGGACATGGAAGGTATTGCCAAGCGGAGAGGTTATGATTTGGGGTTTGTTACTCATTATATTATTGAAAAAAAGATTCTCCCCTTGAATTGGTATAAAATCTCGGGGGATTTGCTGG
The DNA here is from genome assembly GCA_964419275.1 of Candidatus Woesearchaeota archaeon. Classification (GTDB taxonomy): domain Archaea; phylum Nanobdellota; class Nanobdellia; order Pacearchaeales; family GW2011-AR1; genus JAKLIN01. The sequence continues at coordinate 23,717 of CAYQOY010000006.1, read as the reverse complement.
GAGATGACGGTTTCGGAGGAAATTATTCTAGTTTGGATGTTGATTTTTGCATGACTTTAGATAAATACAAGAAACTTCCACAAAAAGAGTTTAAACCTAAGATTTTAAGTTATGATATTGAAACAGAAGAGTTTCAGATAGGGGAAGGGGAAATATTAATGATTTCTTTGGTTTCAGATAATTTCAAGAAAGTTATAACTTGGAAAACAGGTTCAAAACACAAACCAAATTATGTTGAATATGTTAAAAATGAAGAAGAGCTCTTGGAAAAATTTTCAGAATATGTAAACAAGATTGCACCTGATTTTTTAGTGGGTTATTTTTCAGATGGATTCGACCTGCCTTACCTTAAAGCTCGTTCTGAAAAATTGAAAATTCCTTTAAAATTAGGAATAGATGGAAGTCAGCCAAGATTCCACGGAGGAGCTTTTCCAAGCGGGAAGATCTCTGGAATTGTTCATATTGATTTGTTAAGATTCATTAAAACAGCTTATGCTCAATACATGCAATCTGAATCTCTTACATTAAATGAAGTTGCAAAAGAATTTATTGGGGATCAGAAAAAAGAATTTGAGTTCAAGCACTCTTCAAAGATTAAGGGAGACGAATGGAATGACTATTTTGAATACAATTTGCATGACTCTGAACTTGTCAAAGATTTGTTTGAGAAATTTTGGCCAGATATGTTTGAATTCACTCAAGTTTTAAATGAACCTTTGTTTGAAGTAACGAGAGCAGGGCTTTCTAAATATACTGAATCTTATGTTTTGCACAATTTAGATAAGTTCAATGAAATTCCTGAGAAAAAACCCACAAATGAAGAGATGGGGGTTAGGAATAGAATAAGTGTCGAGGGTGCTTTTGTGTTTGAGCCAACACCTGGAATTTACGAGGACATTGCAATGTTTGATTTCACCTCGATGCACACAAGTATTATTATTACTCATAACCTCTCAAAATCCACTTTAATTCAAGATGAGAAGCAAGCAAAAAAACAGAAAGATGTTTGGGAATCTCCCGAGATTAATGAAGCTGGAGAAAAAGTGCATTATTACTTTACAAAAAAACCTGGTTTTTTTCCTGAGCTAATGAAAGAAATATTTGAGTTAAGAAAAAAAGCAAAACAGGAATATCAAAAAGAGCCAAATCCAATCACAAAAGCAAGAAGTAATGCTTTCAAGGTTCTTTCAGCTTCTGCACATGGTTATATTGCATTTTTTGGGGCAAGGTATTACAGCCATGAAGCTTCTGCTTCAATTTTGGCTTTTGTAAGAAAATACAACAAAGAAACAATTGAGAAAGTTGAGAAAGCAGGCTATAAAGTCATCTTTGGTGACACAGACTCTGTTGCATTCTTAATGAAAGATAAAACTAAAACAGATGTTAAGAAGCTTCTTGAGAAATTAAATTCTGAGCTTCCAGGAGTAATGAGAATGGAACTTGAAGACTTTTACAAACGAGGATTATGGGTTACAAAAAGAGGCGGAGATATTGGTGCTAAAAAGAAATATGCTTTGATTACAGAAGATGGAAAATTAAAGATTCGAGGATTTGAAACAGTCAGAAGAGACTGGTGTGGATTAGCAAGAAAAGTTCAGAATGATGTTCTTAGAATTATTTTAGATGAGGGTAATGAAAAAAAAGCAGTGGATTATGTTAAAAAAATAATTGATAAGCTGAAAAAAAGAGAGATAAAAAAAGAAGAATTAATTATCCGAACCCAACTAAAAAAATCTATTTCAGAATACAAGGCAATTTCTCCACATGTTATTGCAGCGCAGAAAATGAAAGAAAAGGATATTCCAATAACTCAAGGAAATTTGGTTAGTTATTACATTGCGGAATCTCAAGAAAAAAAGAAACTTGTTAGAGATAGAGTAAAACTTCCAGATGAACCTGGAGAGTATGATATTGATTACTATTTAGAACATCAGCTTATTCCTGCTGTGGAAAACATATTGAATGTTTTCAAAATTGACATAAAAGAAATTATCGAGGGTAAAAGACAGACAACACTGTTTGATTTTAAGTGAAATTGGATAGTTTCTAATCTTATTTTTTCCGACAAGAGAGTTTAAGAGTGTAAGTCTATTCTGTAACTACTAACTAGGAGTGATAAAAAGAAACATTTAAATACTCTTTTAGTGTATAAAATATATGGCAAGAACAATATGTTTAACCCCTGAAATAGATGCAAAATTAAACGAGTTTGCAGAAAAACCTTACGAAGTAACTGGTTTTTTAGTTTACACACCATTTAATGAAAGTGGAGAAGAATACTGCCCAATAGACCACCTCTTTTTGGCAGGCATAGGTTCTTCAAGTAGTGTGGAGCCAAAAAAAGAAAGAATACAGATTCTAAATGGCTTTTTAAGAGAAAATCCAGAATATCGCCTTATAAGATTTCATACTCACTCTCAAGGAACTCTTGAACAACACGGAAATTATTATGATCGTAAGTTTTCTGGAGTAGATAAACAAAGTATTCAAGAGGAAATAATCAGAAATCCAGATCATATAGACATGTTAGTCACTCCTTATGGAAAATTTCTAGCAAGCGCAGATGTTCAGAACCTTCGTGTTAAAAGAGTAGATGATTTTCCAGACTCTCTCAGAGACGGTAAAAAAATTAAAAGTTCTTTAGAAGAAATTGCAAGAAATTTAGGTTATGTTGCGAGGGATCTTTAATTTTTAAAATAGATACAATTCTTTGTTACTTTTTTCAAATAAAAGTTATTTTTAGTTAAACGCTTTTTTCGTAGAAATAAAACTCATGCCCTTTTTGATAACTTCTTTTTTCCATGAATTTTTGCATGAAAGTGTTAGTTTTTTGAACTAAACCTAATATTGTTTTCAGTTTTTGCTTTTTGCATTCTTTTTCATAAAGCTCGTACAACTTTTTGCCGATTCCTTTTGAACGATATTCTGGAAGAACTGCAATGTCCACAAAAAATGAATATTTTTTCTTTTTCCACATTTCTGCAAGCAAAATTCCAACTATTTTGCCTTTTTCTTCTGCAACTAGTGCTAAATTCCTTTTTCTGTCTTTTATTGAATCAGCAATATAATCTGGAGAATAAACAGAATCCATTTCCCCTAAACCTTGAAGTTCTGGAGTCTTCATAATCATCTTCATTATTTGATTTTTATCTTTTAAGACAGCTTTTCTTATTTTCATATTCTAATTAGTGCGGACTTGTTAATAAATTTTATTTAATAAGGATTATAAACAAAGGTTTCTGGAATTTAACATGATAAATGAGAAATTAGGACTGAAAAAAGGATTTATTGAGCAAATGAATGAGCTTTTAGGAGAAGCTGAAGCTCAAAAGTATTTTGATTCTCTTAATGAGCGCCCTATTAAGTCAATTAGATGCAATACTCTTAAAATTTCATGTGATGAACTAAAAAAAAGACTTGAACAAAAAGGATGGAAGATTAAGCAGCTTTACAAATCAGCACCAGAGATTTTTGTTATTGAATCAAATCTTGATCCTGGAGAATTAGGAAGGAGCTTAGAGCATCAGCTAGGCTATTATTATGTTCAGGAATTATCCAGTATGATGCCTGTTTTAGCATTGAAGCCAATGCCTGGTGAATTTGTTTTGGATTTATGCGCTTCTCCAGGAAGTAAAACCACCCAGATTGCTTCTGAGATGAAAAATCAGGGGCTTTTAATTGCAAATGATGTTAGCTTGCCAAGATTAAAGATACTTGCTTCAAATCTGGAAAGATGCGGGGTAGCTAATGAAATAATTACCCGAAGAGATGGAGTTTATCTTTGCAAGAAACTTGAAGAAGAAGGATTTGAATTTGACAAGATTCTTGTTGATGCGCCTTGCTCTGGCGAGGGAACATTAAGAAGCGCACCTAAAACAGCCAAAATGTGGAATCCTTACGGAATAACTTCACTTTCAAAAATACAAAAAAAGCTTCTTGTTTCAGCATTCAGTGTTTTGAAAGTTGGCGGAGAAATGGTTTATTCTACTTGCACACATTCACCTCAAGAAAATGAGGAAAACATTGATTCTTTGATGAATCAATTTCCAGGGCAGATAAAAATTGAGAAAACAATTCTTCCCTTGAAAGCTCGTCCTGGTGTTTTAAAATGGAGACAGTCTGAATATGCTAAAGAAGTTTCAAATGCTTGCAGAATTTATCCTCATGATGGGGAATCAGAAGGATTTTTTATAATTAAACTAAAGAGAGTTAAATAAATTCAAATAAAAGATAATAACAACAAAATGAAAGAAATTAAAAAAAATCTTGAAAGACTTAGGGTATTGGGTTCTGATGAAAAGAGAAGTATTGAGAAACAGCTTGAAAATCAATTTGGAATAAAAGAAATCCCTGGAAGACTGATTATGATTGGCGGAGAAAAACTTTTCGCTTTCTTAGGAGATTTAGACTTAGATGTTTTAAAGAAGCTCGACGCTCTCGGACTTATTGATAAAGCAGGAGTTTATTTTGCAAAGGTTTTAGAAAATGAAGAAGAAATAAGATTAACAATTGAAGGTTGCTGGCTTCTGAAAAATCAAATAACTAAAAATATATTTGAAATTCCAGAATCTGAAATGGAAAATTGGATGAAAGGGCAAGACTTGCTTGTTCAAACAGGCAAAAAAGGATATATTGCAATTAAGTATCACTCAGACATTTTGGGATGCGGTAAAGCTTCACAAGAAAAAATTGGAAATTTTACTCCTAAAAGCAGAAGATTAAAAGAAAGAACAGTATTTTAATTTCGCGAGCGGTTTATTTTTTTCTAGATTTCTTCTTGGATTTGTCTTGTTTTTTGTCTTCAAAGTTCTCTTTTTTGCTTAATCCTTTATAGACATTCTTCAAGAAAATCAAGAAAATCGGCATTGCTACTATCACTGAAAATAAATTTCCTAAAAGAGGAAGAATTGAGGTTATTAATCCTGTAGCACACATTATAATTAAGTATACTCCAAGCAGGTGTAAGAATACAGGCCACCATTTATCTTTAACTCTTTTTTTGCTTTCTTGTAAAGATTCGCTGATTGTTTTCTTTTCATTAAGCAAGATGTAAGGAGCAAGAATCCAATAAACTAAAAAGATTATTCCTGGAATTATCAATAGCAAAAATAACAAAGCAAGTAAGATGTTCATTACAATTGCTAACCCCAGATAACCCCAGAAATTCTTTTTAGCAAATTTAAGTGCTTTTTCAAAGGTCATCACCTCTTTTTCCTCAGAAAGAGCTATCTTAATATGAGCAATAGATGAAAGTATAAAGAATACAAAAATAGCAAGAGCTGCGAGAGTTATAATAACTGCTGCAGGTATAATTGCTGCAAAAGAAATTTTATTGAAAATTAAATCTAAAAATTCTTGCGGGCTTTGTAATGAGGATAATGTTGATTCTGAAAATCCCGAGCCAACTCCCGCGACGAGCAAAGCAACAGCAATACCCATAATTATCATCCCCAAAATCATTGGAAGAATTTGAAGTAACAAAGATGTCTTGAAAATCACTGAGAATTTTTTTAGATATTCGTCCCAAGTGTCTTTGAAGTAATGTTCATGACTCTTTTTCATAAGATGATTACATTGAAATTATTTATAAATATTCTCTTTTTTCTTTGAAAATTTATTTTTTATTAAATTTTTTGTAACCAAAACTTATTTAATCAGTTAATCTGTTTTGAAATCATGAACAAACAAGAAACAGAAAAAATAATCGCAGCAGGGAAAATCGTCTCGGAAACTCGAGAGTACGCAAGAAAATTCATAAAGAAGGGTATGAGTTTATTGGAAATTGCTGAAAAAATTGAAGCAAAGATAGTTGAACTTAAGGGGAAACCTGCATTTCCAACTAATTTGAGCATAAATGACATTGCTGCTCATTATACTCCTTCATATAACGATGAAACAACCGCACAAGGGCTTTTGAAAATTGACTTAGGTGCTCATGTCGATGGATGGGTTGCAGACAGTGCATTCTCAATTGATTTGGAAAATACAGAAGAAAACAAAAAATTAATCAAAGCAAGTGAAGATGCATTAAAAAGCGCAATTGCTTCTGTTAAAAAAGGAGAACTTGTTGGAAAAACTGGAAAAATAATTCAGGAAACAATTGAATCGCATAAAATCTCTCCGATAATTAATCTTTCAGGGCATTCTATTGAACAATATGATTTACATTCAGGAGTTAATGTTCCCAATCATGCTTCTTCTGAAAAAACAATTTTTGAAGAAGGGATTTATGCAATTGAGCCTTTCACAACCTATGGGGGTGGAAGAGTTTACGATGGAAAATCTTCTGGAATTTATGAGCTTATCGAGCTGAAGAATGTGAGAAGCCCTATCGCAAGAAAGATTTTAGATTATATCCTAGAAGAATATGACCATCTTCCCTTCTGTTCAAGATGGCTTGTAAAAAAGTTTGGAACAAGCGCATTGATTGGGCTCAAACAACTAGAAGAAAATGGAAACCTTATGCAATTCAATCATCTAGTTGAATCTACGCATAGAAATGTTGCACAATCAGAGCACACTGTTTTAATTTCTGGAAATAAGGTTATTGTTACAACAGAATAATTAAAAAATTATTTTTGTGTTTTTATCCTAAATAACCTGTACCCATTTGAGGAAGTGCAGACTTAGAAGATTTCAAGAAGTTATCTTCCATTCTTTTGTAAACTTCAATTGTTGACTTTGTTACACTTGGGCTTACTTTCTTTAATGCATCTTCAAAGTGTTTCTTCTTGACTTCTTTTGCATCAGCAGATTCTCTGAGTGCAAGCATAGCTGCTTCTCTTACAACCGCTTCAATATCAGCACCAGTGTATCCCTCTGCTTTCTTTGCGAGTTCTTCAAGATTAACTTCTTTTGCAAGAGGCATTTTCTTGGTGTGAACTTTGAAAATATTATGTCGAGCTTTTTCATCTGGAGCATCAACTAACAAGATTTTATCAAATCTTCCTGGACGCATTAGTGCAGGGTCGATCATATCTGGACGATTTGTTGCACCAATAACAATTACATCATGAAGTCCCTCAAGTCCATCCATTTCAGATAATATTTGATTAAGCACCCTTTCAGTGACTTTTGAACCAGGATCATTTCCTCTTTTCCCAGCTAAAGAGTCAACCTCATCAAAGAAGATAATGCAAGGAGCAACTTGTCTAGCTCTTTCAAATATTTTTCTTACTCCTTTTTCAGATTCACCAACCCACATGCTCAATAATGATGGTCCTTTAACTTGAATGAAATTTGCTTCTGATTCTGTTGCAACCGCTTTCGCTAAAAGAGTTTTACCTGTTCCGGGAGGACCGTAAAGCAAGATTCCTCTTGAAGGGCGAATTCCCATTCTTTGAAATCCTTCAGCACGCTTTAAAGGCCATTCAACAGCTTCAAGCAATTCTTGTTTTATTGTTTCCAATCCTCCAACATCGCTCCATTTAACATTTGGATTTTCAATTAACACTTCTCTCATTGCGCTTGGTCTTACTGATTTTAATGCATCTGCGAAATCATCATGAGTTACAATTAATTTGTTTAATTCTTCTTCAGGAATTTCTTCTTCTCTGTCAAGTTTAACTTGCTGCAAGAATTTTCTAAGAACACTCATCGCTGCTTCTTTTGTAAGAGCTTCTAAATCTGCTCCAACAAATCCATGAGTAACAGAAGCTAGTTCGTCGAGCTTAACATCTTTTGTCAAAGGCATTCCTCTGGTGTGGATTTTCAGAACTTGCAATCTTCCTTCTTTGTTTGGGACACCTATTTCAATTTCTCTGTCAAATCTTCCTGGACGCCTTAATGCAGGGTCAATAGAATTAATTCTGTTTGTTGCACCAATAACGACAACTTTTCCCCTGCTTTTCAAACCATCCATCATTGTTAATATCTGACTGACAACTCTTCGTTCAACTTCTCCATTGGTTTCTTCTCTTTTTGGAGCAATTGCATCAATTTCATCAATGAAAATAATTGAAGGTGCTGTTTTTTGTGCTTCTTCGAATATGTCTCTTATCTTTTTTTCAGATTCACCATAGAACTTACTCATGATTTCAGGACCATTAAGCAAAATGAAATTTGCATCTGATTCATTTGCAACAGCTTTTGCTAAAAGAGTTTTACCTGTTCCGGGAGGGCCGTGAAGCAAAACTCCTTTTGGAGGTTCTATTCCCAGTTTTCTGAATATTTCTGGATGTTTTAATGGAATCTCAACCATTTCTCGTATTTTCTTTATTTCTTCATTCAATCCCCCGATATCTTCATAAGTTATTGCTGGAATGCTTTCTTCAGCAACGTCCACTGCCTTTGGGCTAAGAGTTATTTCTGTGTTTTCGCCAATAACACAATGTTGATTTGGGCTAACAGAAGCAACAACAAATCTTATTTGAGTTACGCTTCCTCCGAGATTTCCAAATCCCATTCTTCCAAGAATATCATTGAAATTTCCAAACATGTCATCAACATCTCCAAAATCTTCAGACATCATATCTTTTCTTTTTTGAATTCCTCCCATTACAAGGATGTCGCCTTTTGTAACAGGTCTTCCAAGCAATCCTCGTTTTAGTCCTTCAGGATCAGCTTGAACCATAACATCTTTTTGTGCAGGAGCAATCACAACTTTCTTAGCTTCTTTTAAATCTGCTTTGGAAATTGAAACAACATCTCCTATTCCTGTTTTTGCATTTTTTCTAAGAATACCATCTATTCTGATTATTCCCTCTCCCATATCTGCAGGATAAGCTCTTTCTGCGATTGCAACTGTTTCTCTTCCCCCCTTTATTAAAACAGGCTCGCCTCTTCGGATATCAAGCTGTCTCATTATTTCAGAGTCTATTCTAGCCATTCCTTTGTAAGCATCATCTTGAAGTGCTTCTACTACTTTAAGTTGAATTTCTTTTTTATTCGTCATCTTTTTTCTCTCCATTGAAATTTAATGTTAGCATCCCCATTTCATTGAAACATAATCTCACCATTTCATCCATTATTTTTCTTTGAGATTCCATAAATGAAACAATTTCCTTAGGAATTGAAACCGCATAGCTGTTTCCCACTAAACGCATTTTAACACTGAACTCTTTATTTTTTAAATTTATGAATTTGTTGTATTCTGCTTCGTCTGCAGGGTGAATTATTTTGTTATGGCATTTTGGGCAAATAACTGCTCGCATTTCAAAGCCGTTTTTTGAAACCTCAGCTTTTTTCATTTCAAGTTTGCAGTTCTTGCAATAAATTGTGTTATCGAATATGTCTGTCATGTTAACCTCGGTTTAGTGTATATGTCTTGTGTATACACAAAGGGATATACTATTTAAATATTTCGGTGATTTGGATATTTATGTTAGAAAGATTAAGATAGCAATTCTCGAATTATATTATCTTTATCCCGAAGTATATTCTCAGTTGAATTTATCATCTCCTGCATATATTTCTTTTTATTCTCTTTTTCTTTCTTCATGTGAACATAGATCCAAACAAAAAAGTCTACATTTGCCTTAAGAATAATCGGAATTACCATCTCTTTTTCCCCTTTGGATAACTTGGATACTTTTTCATATTCTTTCAAAAATATCTTAAGTTTGTTGATATCAATTCCATTAAGTTTGTTATAGCATGAATCTCTTATGGAAATCGCAATATCAAATACTCTTGGAAAATAGGAAGTATCATCAAAATCAATTATCCCTATTAATTTGCCCTTTTTGAAAAGGACATTGCTTGAATCAAAATCTGAATGAACAAATAGTTGTTTTTCTGTGAATTTAACATTTTTTATACTATTAAATATCTCTTTAAAATAATCTCTGTATTTTAATGCTAATTTATCTACTGGATTATGAACAACAATCTTCTGCATTTTTTTAAAATCTTTAACTATTCTTTTATCAGAATCCTCTTTTTGTTTTTCTCCCTTAAATCCAAGAATAGACTTATGATAAATTGCAAGAGCCTTAGCCATAAGCTTTATTTGAGGAATATTGGGCCGATCATAACTTTGTCCGTCAATAGCTACATAAACCCAAATACTTTTGCCCCCCACATTAACTATCTCCTTTGAATCCTTTGTTCTCAATGGGTAAGGAAGCAGATAAGGAAAATCCTTTTTCTTTAGATAATCAAATATCCTGAATTGTAACTTTAGATGTTTAATCTTTTCAGGACTATTATCTCTTATAATTCTCACAATATATTTACCCTTTTTTGTTTCTAAAAGATAATTATGATTAACAAGACCTCCTTTGATTAGTTTATAATTTTTTACAGTACCCAAGCCAAATTCATCGCTGATTTTTAAAAATTCTTTTTTTGTTAAGTTCATCTTTCCCCCTTCCTCTAGCACTTCTTTTTCCATTTTATCTCTAGGAACCTCTAGCTTAAAAAAATGACGATTCACTCTGCTAACCTTAGAAAAAGAAAATGTAATATCCTCCGAGGAGAAGCAAAACTAATGCGCCAATGAATGTTGATGCGATGATGAATTTTGGAGAAGAAAGCCAAATCTTAGAACTTATTGCTGCGACCAAGAAAACAATTATTTCATCAATCATATAAAATATTATATAAATTATTGTGTATAAAATGTAAGTGAGTGTTGAAAGATTTCTAGTGGAAAGCGCAGCAGTGTAAGCAGCAGGAATCGCAGCAGAGCAAGGGAATTCCATTATTGTCACAATTGCAGCGAAAGCAACTATTGCCAAAATCATCATAATCGCATTCTTTGGATTCTTTATCATATCTTTTATTCCTTCTCGGAATTTAGTGATTATTGTTCCTTTGCTGGTTTCACAGGTTGGTCCGTTTTTGCTGAACTTAAAGAATTGAATTAAATAATAAATTCCCCCGCCAATTGAGATTAATCCTACAGCAATATTCATGTAAGGAAGATAACTCCCTAAGAAAGTGAATGCCTTATACCAAACAAGCATCAATAGCCAATAAATAAATGAGACAGTTAAAACAAAAAAGCTTCCAACAACAAGAATCTTTTTTCGTGAGCCTAATCCTAAAACGATGCCCAATACAAAAATTAAAGCTCCTAGTGAGCAGACATTAAATCCATCAACAAATCCCAGAACTACAGAAAGTCCGATTAAGGAATACTTTTCCAAGTCGATTTTTCCGATTATTGGAAGGTTGATTGAATTATCTGTTTGATTTTGACTATTATTCCTTCCATTTTCTAGATAATTTCTTATTTCTTTTCCGGTTTCTTCATCAAACCCCATATACCACTCTTCCCCAACGAAAGTCATAGGAACAAGCCCAAAATATTGACTTGGGACCCGGTAATCATCAAAAAATTGTTTCAACAAAACTCGATTTTCTGCTACTTCCACAGAATAATTCTTTATTTTTAATTCTGGATAATCCTCTTGCAATTCTTCTAAAAATACTTTTTCAGCTGCGCAGTGAGGGCAACCATCTTGCCAGAAGAAATTTAATTCCAACTCAGATGAACTAGCTGAAACATTTTGAATAAGTGTAATCAACAGAAATGCAACTAAGATAAAAGCAAACAACTTAAAGCCAGATTTTAAATTTACCATTAATGGTAATTGTCGTCAGCATTTATAAGGGTTTTTGTTGGATTAAATTCTCTTTGGGAACTCTTATATACACTAAAAATCATAAATTAACATGGTAAATGCATTTGGAAAAGCAAAGAAAGAACGAGGAAAGCCTCAAAATACCAACAAACATAAGCAATATGTTTCAACAATTGTGGATGATGTTGTTAGAAACTCAGACATTGTTTTAGAAGTTTTAGATTCTAGATTCATTGAAAAAACAAGAAATATTGAAACCGAAAAGAAAGCTGAAAAGCTAGGCAAAGCAATTCTTTATGTCTTCAATAAAGCAGATTTAGTTGATGTAGATAAAATCAAAAAAGAAATTGAGATTTGGAATTTGAAGCCCAGTTTATTTTTCTCCGCTAAGAAAAGAAAAGGCTCTGCTGCTTTAAAGAAAATGATCAAGATTCAAGCAAACAAACTGAAAAAAGAATTTGTAAATGTCGGAGTTATTGGATATCCTAACACTGGAAAAAGCTCTTTGATTAACCTCCTTGTTGGAAGAGTTGTTTCTAAAGCTTCTTCTGTTTCAGGATACACTAAAGGGTTCCATAAAATCAAAATTGCGCAAGGAATTTATCTTATTGACAGCCCTGGAATTATTCCAGAACAAGAAAAGTTTGCAATGCAAAGAGGAATTGTAACAAAACATTCTGAAATTGGAGCAGTTAGTTGGGAGAAAGCGAGAAATCCTGAGATGATTGTAGATAAATTAATCAGAGATTATCCTTACATTCTTGAAACCCATTATAAAATTGATGCGCAGGGAAATTCTGAAATTTTAATTGAAGAACTTGGAAGAAGAATGCACTTTTTGAAAAAAGGAAATGTAGTGGATGAAATTAGAACCTCCAAGCAAATTTTAAAAGATTGGCAAGAAGGAAAAATTAAAGTAATTTAACTTTATTTAAAATGAGTTCTAAACTAAAAAATAAACAAATTCTTTGGCTTTCTGGAATCGGAATATTTTTAATCTTAGTTTTTGCTTTAGTTTACATGGTTTCAAAAAATCAATCTGAGAATACTCGAGTTTTATTGGAAACTAATTATGGAAATATAATAATTGAACTTTACAAAGAGATGCCCCTTACTGCAGGAAATTTTGAAAAACTTGTTAGAGAGGGTTTTTATGACGGAGTCATATTTCATAGAATAATTGATGGATTCATGATTCAAGGAGGAGATCCAACTGGGACAGGAATGGGCGGGCCAGGATATAGAATAAGCGATGAATTTACAAACACCTCTTTAGACAAAAATGATAGAGGAACAATCTCTATGGCTAATGCAGGGCCAAACACAGGCGGAAGTCAATTTTTCATTAATTTGGTAAATAATAATTTCTTAGACAAAAGGCATCCTGTTTTTGGAAAAGTTGTTGAAGGAATGGATGTTGTGGATAAAATCGCAAAAGTGGCAACAAATTCTGATGACAAACCTCTTCAACCAGTCAGAATAACCAAGGCTAAAGTTTTAGATTAAGATTTTCGTTAATTTACTTTGATATTTTTGGAGGGATAATTGTTGCTATTCTTTGTTGAGGGTTATCTATTCTAAAATCTAATCCTCCTTGGGAAACTCTGTACATTGGTCTTATTAATTTGAGAGATTCAGAAATTTTGTTACGAGCGAAACCATAACCTCTGTCTTCACTTGTTAAATGGCTGTAATCCAAATAAACTGGTTCGAAAGAATAACCTTTTATCACTTCTTGAGGATATTTTTCCCTAGCTGGTTCATAAAAGCTTAGCAATCCCGGAAATCTAAGATTTCCTCCTTCAATTTGATTTAAGCATAACTGGACCAACCCACTTATTTTTGCAATCTTCTTTAGTTCATCTGAAGAATACGTCTTTAAACTTCCTTCTTGCTTGAACTCTGCGATTTTGCCTAGATTGTTAAAAAATTGATAGTCTGTGTTTAAAAAAATATTGCAAGTATATGTTCCTTGGAGGCGATTTCTGTCCTGCAACATGTTGTAATCTCTTAAGTGCCCGCTATGTTTGTCACAATGCAATAGAATATAAATTTCGCTTTCTTTTTGTTGCGAATTCAACTTGGTTACAACAAAATAGTCTCTATTTTGCCCTTTTTTCTTTATTTTAATTTCAGAGGATTCTTCTAATCTCGCTTCTAAGAAATCTTTCATTTCTTTTTTGAGCTCTTGATCTTTTTCTTTAGCCATATTTTTCGAAGCTGGCGTTAAGTTTTAAATGTTTCTATTTTAGCAGAAATAGTTAAAATATGAAAGAAATGTTTAGAACTCCAGCGAAGATTATCCAAAGCAGATAAGGAACTAACAAGGTCGATGCTGGCTTGCTTATTTTTTTAGTGTAAATTAAAGCCAAAACAATTGTAGCAAAGATTATTAATAAATCTAAAAATGCAAAAAAGGGTTTTCTCATTCCAAAAAATAACACAGACCAAAGGGCATTTGAAATTAAATTTAATCCAAATATAATTAAGAGATTCTTTTTTTGAACTTTCTTAGCATTAATCCAAGAAAAATAAATTGCAATAATGATTAAAGTGTATAAAATTGTCCATGCGATAGAGAAAACAATTCCTGGAGGAGTGAAAGAAGGCTTGTTGTTGAGATACCACTCACTTTTGGTTGTTTGAGAAGTGAATAAACTTCCAAAAAAACCAGTTAAAAAGACTGCAAGGGTGATTATTACTAAAGAAATGATCTTATTTTTTGTTTTTTGAGAATTTTTGGACATAATATTTGTTCAAGGAAAAAAGAGTATAAAAATTAATCGAAAAAATCAGAAAATCTTAGGTTCTACAATTTTTTAAAAACCGGAAGCCTTTAAAAGAGAATTTCCTTAATGTAATTATAATTGCCTATCATTCAGAGGTGAGCGTGGGGTTTACTTCTGTTTGTTAGGCATTTTGTTTCTTTAGTATATTTTAAAAATAGAATTAAACTAATTTGATTATGGTCAATTTCAAAGAATTTTTCAAAGATGTTAAGAGGGGTTTCAATAAATTCTGGTTTTTGCTTTGGAGTGATGATAGTTTTAAAGGTTGGATATTTTCAATAATCTTTCTTTTTATTTTCATTAAATTCTTATTTTTTCCTGGGCTTGGCTTGATCACCGGCACATCTTTGCCTATGGCGATTGTAGAATCTTGTAGCATGTATCATCAAGAGAAATTCTTTTTTGATTTTGATTCTTGGTGGGAATTGGAGAATTTAAAATACGCAACTTTTGGTATTTCTAAGCAAGACTTTGATCTGTTTAAGAGTGGATTAAGAAAAGGGGATATTATTTTCATTGTTAAAGCTCGTCCAGATAAGATTAAGCTGGGAGATGTAATCATATTTGATGCAGGTCAAAAAAATCCTTTAATTCATAGAGTTGTGGATATAAATCAAGTAAACGGGAAGTACGTCTTTTCTACTTTTGGGGACAATAATGACCAACAACTTAGTGTCGAAAAAGAAATCTCTGAAGATCAACTTGTTGGAAAGCCGATTGTTATTATTGGGCCTTATTTGGGTTGGGCTAAACTTGTTTTTTTTGAAGCTCAAAGAGCAGATTACGAGAAAGGATTTTGCAAGTAATTCTTTGGTTTATTAATCTGGAGAGTGATAAGAAAGATTTTTAAATCTTCTCGACAAGAAATTAAGTTAAAAATTAGTTAAAAAAGATTAAAATGCAATTTTGCCCTAAATGCGGAGCTATTCTTGTTCCAAAAAGAAAAAATTTTGGTTGTCCTAGATGTAGTTATTCTAGCAGCGAAAAAATTAAATTGGTTAGCTCTGAAAAAATGAAAACACAGGAAAGTGTTGGTGTTGTTTCTGAAAAAGAAACAGGTCCAGCATTGCCTATTGTTGACGAAATTTGCAAAAAGTGTAAAAATAACAGAGCATATTTCTGGACAGTTCAAACTCGCGCAGGAGATGAAGCCGAGACTAAGTTCTTTAAGTGTACAAAATGTGAACACACTTGGAGAGAATACAGATAAACACCAAGAAAACTTAAGCAAAATTTTTCTTGCTTCTGGAAGTTAATTAACTTTTTAAACAGATTTCTTTTAATAATCACATGGCTCCGTAGCTCAGCTTGGTTAGAGCACTGGACTCTTAATCCAGGTGTCGTGGGTTCAAATCCCATCGGGGCCACTTGAAATTTCCTTTTCAAATAAAATGAAATAAACTAGATTTTATCCAATCTTCCGAAATCAAATATTTCATCTTTTCCAATCACAAAAACTTGGAATTTCATCAAAGCTTCTTTTGGTATGATTGAAGCGTATCTTCCATAATCCTCTTTGTAGTCATTCACTGCAACTCCATCAGTAATTTCTAAAAAACTTGGCAGAACAATAAACTGCTTTTTCTCATAATTTCCGACTAGAAAGCATTTGAATTTTTCTTTTTTAACTCCTTTTTTATCCGAGAGTATAATTGAAGGATGAAGATGTGCCATTACAATTGTGTGAATTTGTTTGTCATAAATTTTTTCATATTTTAAATTTCCATGGAGAAAAAGGGTATTGTTTCTTACATAATAATTTTTTAATTTTTTTCCAAAATATCCAAACTTATCATGATTTCCTTTAATGAAGATGATATCTTGTTCAGAAAAAGATTGCCTTAGAAAATCGTAAATTTCTTTTAAAGCAAGCTTTTCTTTTTTTTCATATCCGAAAAAGTGTTTTATGTCACCTAAAAAAATAATCTTTTTTATTTTATAGGTTTCTTGATTAATTTTTGCAAAGATTCCCTTGAAGTTGTTGATTATGTCCTTGGTTTGTGTTTCAGGGATATTCATTCCAGATTGTTTTAGCATATGTTCATATCCCACATGTAAGTCTCCTACAGCCAAAATTCCAGTTTCAGGAAAGAAAATTGTCTTGTCAATAAATAAATAATCTTGAACAGGTTTTTTCATAAATTCATTAAGTAAAGCAGGTTTTTAAAATTAAATTAAAAAATGAGGGGGTTAGTCCATAGCTTCTTTTATTGCCTTGAGATGTTCTTGGTGTATCCTTTTCAAGAATTCTTGTCTGTCTTCAACCCTGATTAAATCAGATTGTCCCTGAAGAATTAAATTAGAACCAAAAGGAGAAGGAAGTTGTGTCTCTCGAATTTTCATTTTAACTCGTCCTTCTTTTATCCAACTTAAAACTTTCTTTGCGTTTTCAATGTCCATTAAATCCTCTAAAACTTCTCTTTTTGCTTCTCTTAAAATAGGAAATTCTTCTGTTATTTTTCTAACTGCGTGCATTAAGAAGTGACTTTTCAATTGTTGTTTTCCAACTGTTCTAGTCTGTCCCTTGTAGTTTCTTAAAATCATCAAAGAACGAGTTGCACAGTGCCTGAATCTTCTTGCAAGGACATCTGTTTTTTCAATTGCTTCTTTGAGTATTTTTTCAATATTCTCTGTGCTAAGCTCGTTAAGAGCTTTTTCAATGTTTAATTTTTGTCCGGCGAGGTAAAAACCATTATCATTTATTCCAATTTCAACATCTCTGCCTTCAACTTCTCCAACAAGAAAGCCAATTGCACGCGATAAAGCATCATTTACTCTTCTTCCATACATGCTATGAAAAATCAAATATTTCTTGTCAGATTTGTATCTTTCCACTAATAGGCTGTCTTTTGTTGGAATTTCTAAAAACCTGTGCTGTTCGTAAAAATAATTGTAAACTGTTTCAGCTGTTGTTTCTTTAACATAAAGAGTGTCCATAATGAACTTTATTGTTTCTCTTTTTGGTTTTTTAGCTTGTAATTGTTTGTTCATAGAATGTCTGAATTCGCTGATTTCCATTGCAGAAGAAAAGCTTAATGGAAGTGTTTCTGAAATCCAAGAAGGGATTGTTGGAGAAAGCTTTTCAGCAGAATTAACATAAACATTCATTCCCTTGGTGTAATTGTAAAGATATTTTTTTCCTCCTAAAACAAAAACATCTCTTTTTTTCATTCTTTCCAAGAAAGCTTCATCTAAATGCCCGATTACTTCTCCGGTTGATGCAAGTTTGACATTGACAAAAGATTCATCCGGAATTGTACCCAAGTTAGTTAGATAGATTACCCTTGCCATTTTCCCTTTTTTTCCAACTTGCCTAGTTTCCTTGTCGTACCAAATTTTATCATAAACATTGTTTTTTTCCAAGTCATATTCTCCTGAAAGATAGCTTATAATGTCCAAGAAATCTTTTTTTGTCAGTGTTGAATAGCAATAGCTTTTTCTTATTGTACTGAACAGTTCATCAATATCCCAAATTTTGTAAATTGCCATACCATAAATTTGTTGAGATAATACATCTAAGCAGTTTTTTGGGAAGCTTATCTTGTTTATCTTTTGCTCAAGCATTTCTTTTTGAATAATGCAGCATTCAACAAGTTCATCTCGGTCTGTTGCAATGAATCTTCCTTTAGCTATTTCATGAAGCTTGTGTCCTGCACGCCCCATTCTTTGCAAAGCTCTTGCGCTGGATTTTGGAGAGCCTATCATTAAAACCAAGTCAATGTAACCGATGTCTATTCCAAGTTCTAAACTTGTAGAACAAACAACAACTTTCAATTTTCCTTGTCTTAGATTTTCTTCAACATTGAATCTATGCTCTTTGCTCAAAGAAGAATGATGAGCAGATATATTGTCATCCCCATATTCAGTTGGAAACTTTTCTTTTAATGTGTTGACAATTCTTTCTGTTGCTGAACGAGTGTTTGTGAAAATAAGAGTGGTTTTATGAGCTTGAATTAAACTTTCCAAAAGTCCGTAAAAACTAGGATAAATATTTTCATCTTCAATCAAATCATCAACCGGAGTTAAAACATCAATGTCAATTTTTTTATCTAATGGAACTTTGGCAATTCTTATTTCTCTTTCATCATCAATTCCTGCAAGAAATTTAGCTGCCTCTTCTAAAGGTTCAATTGTAGCGCTTAACCCGATTTTAGTTGGCCAAAGATTGCTTAATTCATTTAATCTTTCAATAGTTAAACTAAGATAAGTTCCTCTTTTATTATCTAAAGCGTGAATTTCATCAACAATCAAAAATTCCGTGGCTTTAAGGCTTTCAACAAATTTCTTGCTTGTAAGAATTATTGCTAAAGATTCGGGAGTTGTAATTAAGATGTGCGGAACTTTTTTAGTCATCTTTGCTTTTTCAGAAGCAGTTGTGTCTCCTGTTCTAAGTGCAACTCTGATTTCTTGAAGTTTTATTCCTTTTTTAACAGCTAGTTCGTTTATTTCTTGTAAAGGTTCAACTAGGTTTTTGTGAATATCATTGCTCAACGCTTTTAAGGGAGAAGTGTAAACTGCATAAACTCGGTTTTCCAAAGTGTTTTCTTGTGCTTGAATCACTAAATAATTCAAGATTGAAAGAAAAGCGGTAAGTGTTTTTGTTCCCCCAGTTGGCGCTGAAATTAAGATATCTTTTCTTTGCCAGATGTTTAAAACCCCATATTCTTGGGTTGTTGAAAATGCTTGGAATTTTGAAAAAAACCACTCTTTAACTAAAGGGTGCAAGATTTTCTGAATATCTTGACTTTCTGATTTTTCAGCTTGAAGTATCTTGGTCATTTTAATAGAAAATAAAAACAATTAGTTGTGAGATTTACTAAGTTTTAAGCTTTGCCTTGAGATTTAGCTCTCCTTGAGCTTTAACTTACTCTTGAGTTCTAGCTTGACTTTGAGTTCTGGCTCTGCCTAAGCTATGCAACTCTTTCTGGTTGTTCTGAGATAGGGCTTATTTGATAAGTGATTGTATTTCTTCAATTCTGTCAGCTGCTTCTTTTCCTTTCTTTGTCAGCTTGATCAATTTCACTCGCCCCTTTTTCTCAAAAACCACTAAGCCAAGTTTTTCAAGTGTTTGCAAAATCTTCACTGCATGGCTGTAGGTACAATCAACTTCTTTAGCCAAAAGGCTACCGTATCTCATCCTGGTGTTCTTCTTCAAAGAAACCAACATTAATGATGGCTTTCTTCTAAAAAAGATGTCGAAGTTGTCTTTCATTTTAAGATATATGTTTTAATGTATATATCCAGGAGATAAACCGCTTTTAAACTTTTCGCCGAGTAAGATTTCAGCATAATTTTTCATTATTTTCAAACTTTTTAAATACGAGAAGCTTGATTTTTATAGCATGGTTGAAAGAAAAAACAAGAAAACAGAAAAAAAGAAGACTGGTTCAAAAGAAAAAGTCAAAATTCTCGCGGTTGGAGATATTCACGGGGATAAAGAATTCGTTAAAAGACTAGCAAAGAAAGCTGAAAAAGAAAATGTTGATTTAGTTGTTCTTGCTGGAGACATTTCTCACAATGATAATACTGAAAATTTAATTGGACCTTTTGTGAAAGCTAAGAAGCATGTTCTTTTGGTTCCTGGAAATCACGATTCCCCTGCTGTTGTTGATTTTTTATCTAAAGTTTATTATAAAGTCCAAAACTTAAATGGGTATTATTTTATTGATGGAGATTTAGGCATTTTTGGAGCAGGCGGTGCAGATATCGGAGTTAATGCTGTTGGCGAAAAGGATATGTTTCATTTGTTGAAAAGAAGCAATGATAAACTCGAGGGGTTGAAGAGAAAGATAATGGTTACTCACATGCATCCAAAGGGAAGCGCTTCTGAATTTTCAGGGATACCTGGTTCGAAATCAATAAGAAAAGCTGTTGACGAATTTAAACCAGATGTTTTGATTAATGCTCATATTCATGAAGCAGGTGGAATCGAAGAAATAATCGGCAAAACCAAAGTGATTAATGTCAGCAGAAAAGAGAAAATCTTCGAGATTTAATTAGATTGTATCTGAGAATAGTTTTCTGATATAAACTCATTGTATCTTTTATTTAAAGATAATATGTAAAAGATAATATTTTTGCCTTTAACTTCATTCAAACATTCTTTTATTGCACTTCTTCCTAATTTTGGTTCATTTAAAAATAATTGTTCATAACCGCAAGCAATCTGAAGTCGAGACTTGTATAACTCATTTTTTTGCTCTTGAGTCATTTTTGGTTCTTCTGAATCTGAATAAGAGTGAACTCTTGATTCCAATGTTCCTTTTTTTCCCTTAGACTTCTTAGTAGAGTTTTGAGGAATGTCCCTTTTGTCTTCATATTGGATTATATCTCTGTCTCCTGCATCTACCATGTTGTTTTGGTGTTTGTTTCATTTAAAAAAGTTGCCTTTTTTCGTTTTTGAAAAAGTTTATATTTTATGATTAAGTACTTTTGAAATGGAAAGCAAAACAGAAAATAAACAAGAAATCAAAAAAATAAACTGGCAGGATTTTGAGAAGGTTGAATTACGAGCTGGAACAATCACTCGTGTCGAGGATTTTCCTGAGGCAAAACATCCTGCGTTCAAACTTTGGATTGATTTTGGAGAATATGGAATAAAAAAGTCCAGTTCTCAGATAACCAAACTTTACAAAAAAGAGGATTTAATTGGAAAGCAAGTTGTTTGTGTTACAAATTTTGAAGGCAAGCAAGTGGGAAAATTCATGTCTGAAGTTCTTACAACCGGATTTGTTGTGGGTAAAGAAGATGTTGTGCTGTGCATTCCTGAAAGAGCAATAAAAAACGGAACAAGATTAGCTTAGAATTGAGTTTTTTTCTCGATTTTTTAGATATTTTAACATAGAGAAATTTTATAAACAACTTTCGCAATCCATTTCAAACACATTTCCAACATATTTTCAATATGCCTCGTAAAAAAATCAAGAAATCCAAAGAGCAGAAAACAGCTGAAGAGTTCTTTCCAATTAGAGAATCTGATTTAACTCACGCTGTTGAAAAGAAATACAAACCTCTTGATTTAAAGAAAATTGAAACAGTTGAGAAAGTTGGAAAACCTAAAGCCTATTCCAAAAAAGCTGTTGGCAAAAAAACTTATGCTATGAAAACCACTAAAACTTCAAATAATGCAAAATTTTCAAGAGCATCAAGAACATCATCAAAAGTGTCTGGAGTTAAAAGAGGCGGAAGAAGCAAATCAAGTGTTGAATATGTTGTCCCAACAGTTAATCTGAAAAAAGGAGGGTATGAATTAATTATCACTGAAAAGCCTCAAGCAGCGCTTAAGATTGCTGCTGCTCTTGGCAAATCAATTGGAAAAGCATCAAAAGGGGTTTCTTATTATGAAATTAACAGACAAGGAAAAAGAATTGTTGTCGCTTGTGCTGTTGGGCATTTATTCACTTTAACTCAAAGAGGTTCAAGTGGGCAAACACCTGTTTTTGATTTGTATTGGGTTCCAAATTATCTGGTAAGAAAAAATGATTTCACAAAAAAATATTATGACAATCTTTTGAGTTTAGCTAAAAACGCAGAATCAATAACAATAGCAACAGACTATGATGTAGAAGGAGAGGTTATTGGGCTAAATATTGTTAGGTACCTTTGCGGCCAGAAAGATGCTAATAGAATGAAATTCTCAACTTTGACGACCGCAGAACTAAACAAGGCTTATGATGAGAAATCTTCTAGCATTAGTTGGGGGCAAGCAATTGCAGGAGAAACAAGACATTATCTTGACTGGATTTATGGTATCAATCTTTCTAGAGCTTTAATGGATGCAATAAAAACAACAGGGAAATTTAGAATTATGTCTGTTGGAAGAGTCCAGGGTCCAACATTAAATATTATTGTTCAGAAAGAAAGGAAAATCAACGAATTTGAATCTCAAAAATATTGGCAAGTTTTCATTAAAATAAAAAATTCTCATGAGCTGGAATTAAAATATGTAAAAGACTTGTTTGACAAAGATGAATTAAAAAAATTCAATAATCTTCTTGGAAAAGAAATAGAAGTTCATACTGAAAAGAAAAGTCAAAGTATTCCTCCAAATCCTCCTTTTAATCTTACAACTCTTCAAACAGAAGCATATAGATTATTTGGATTTACTCCTGCAAGAACTCTTCAAATTGCCCAGTCTCTTTATTTAGCAGGTTTAATTTCATATCCAAGAACATCTAGCCAGAAACTTCCGGATGCAATTGGATACAAAGATATTCTGAAAAAACTCGCTAAAATTTATCACGCTGAAAAATTAATTGTGAACTCAAAGCCTGTTGAAGGAAAGAAGTCAGATCCAGCCCACCCCTCAATTTATCCAACAGGGGAAACTTCTGAACTTGGAGGGGATGAAGCTAAGATTTATGATTTAGTTGTTAAAAGATTCCTAGCTTTATTCTGTGATAATGCAATTGTTGATGGAAAGACAGTTAGTGGTGAGATTGAAGGATTAAAATTCTCTGCTCGTGGCTCTTCTGTTAAAAAGAAAGCTTGGATGGAGATTTATCCTGTTCATATGGAGGAAAAAGATATTCCTGATATGAATGGAACTTGTAAGATTACTGATGTAAGAAATGAAGAAAAAGAAACACAGCCTCCAAAAAGATACTCTCAAGCGTCGCTTCTTTCTGAACTAGAAAAAAGAAATTTAGGAACAAAGGCAACTCGTGCAGCTATTCTTGAAACACTTTATGCAAGAGAATATGTTCGAGACAGAAATGTTGAGGCCACACCTTTGGGAATGTCCCTTATTTCAACTCTTGAAAAATATTCTCCAGTTATCATTGATGAAGAATTGACAAGAAACTTTGAAAAAGAAATGGAAACAATTTCAAGTTTGAAAAAAGATTTTGAAGAAAAGAAAAACAAAGTTATCAAAAAAGCTCAAGAAACAATCACTAAGATAATAGGACAGTTTGATGAAAATAAAGAAAAAATTGGAAAAGCTCTTCTTGAAGCAAATATTGATTTAAGGCAGCAGCAGAAAGAAGAAAACACTTTAGCTGAATGCCCTGTTTGCCATAAAGGAAGCTTGGCAATAACTTATTCAAGAAAAACTCAAAGGCATTTTGTAGCTTGCAACGCTTATCCTAATTGCAAAACAACATTTTCATTGCCTCCAAATGGAGTAATAAAGAAAACAGGAAAAACCTGTGAAACTTGCGGGTTCCCTCTTCTTATGTCTTTAAGGAAAGCAAAGAAGCCCTGGATTTTCTGCTTTAACACAAACTGTGAAAGCAATAAGCAAAGACTTGAAGAATATCGAGAGAAAAAAGCAGCAGAACAAGCAAGCGCAGATAGCACAGAAGGCGAATCTGATTCCAATGAAGAATATTCTTAATTGAGATTATTTTAAAAATAATCTTGCAGTCTTGTTTGAGTTTTAATTTGTGTGAGAAGTTTG
>CAYQOY010000005.1:39732-45425 GCA_964419275.1 Candidatus Woesearchaeota archaeon | reverse complement strand
CCGCTTTCTTTTGCTAAAAGATGAAGAAGCGTTGCATAACTAGCAATATTAAATGGGAGCCCCAGCATAGTATCTACAGAGCGTTGTTCCCAAATTAAATCTAGCTTATTTGTTTTGGGATTAGCCAAAACTTGAAATAAATGGTGACAAGGCGGAAGAGCCATCTCTCTTATTTGTCCAGGATTCCAAGCTGAAACAACCATTCTTCTATTACAAGAATCTGATTTTAAGATATCAACTATATTTTTCAGTTGGTCAACTCCTTTTTCGGAATAATCTTTATCAAAACCGTTGTAAGGTTCTCCAAAATGTCTCCATTGAAATCCATAAATTGGGCCTAAGTCTCTTTCATTGAACATTTTCTTTTTTGTTTCTTCATCATGTCCATAAGGAACTATCTTGGGAGAGCACCATTCATCCCAAATATGATTATTTCTTTCTTGAAGCCATTGTTTATCGGTAATTCCCTTAATAAAAAATTCTAGTTCAGAAGAAACCAATCTGTAAGGAATTTTTCTTGTTGTGAGTAACGGAAATCCTTGAGACATATCATGTTTAAACGTTTCTCCGGAGAGAGAATAAGTATCAACCCCTGTTCTATTACTTTTCAAGTCTCCTTTATCTAAAACCTCTTTTACAATCCTGAGATACTCTTCCATAAAAGAGTTATTAACAATCTGAATTTAAAAACACTACAACAGAATAAGATATATCTTGTAAAGTAGATTTTAGATTATATATAATCAAAAGGGTATATTAAAAATATTTAATCCTTCATCTCGATCTTGATGTTAACGTTCTTTGGAACTTTCATTCTCATGATATGATGAAGAACTTTTTCATTTGCTGGAAGATCAATAAGTCTTTTGTGAATTCTCATTTCAAAATTATCAAATGTTGCTGTTCCATCTCCACAAGGAGATTTTCTAGTGGTAATCTTAAGCTTCTTTGTTGGCAATGGCACAGGTCCACTCATAGTTATTCCTGATTTGTCTGCTATTTCTTTTATAGACTGACAAATTTCATTAAGCATATCTATGTCTGTACTGTTTAATTTTATTCTTGCTTTTACCATGCTTATTTGATTAAATCTTGGTTTTTAAAACTTACTAGTCAAATAAACAAGAATTTATTTGTTTTTTAATGCCTCAGAAACACGGTTCAATGTGCGATTTATTGTCGCCCGTTTTTCAGAAGAAATATCGTACAATTCAGACACCAGTTTATTCACTTTTTCTTGAGACTCTGAAAGTCCTTTTATCCAGTCTAAAGGATATCCTTCTAGAAGAGAAACATAATTGTTATAAAAAGAAGAAATAAGGCTTGTTCCTTCATCAAAACAAGAACTTAAAATAGCATATCCTTTTAAGTCTCTATCTTGAACTATCTCAGAAGTTTTGTTCAACAAATTTTCAAGTTTTTTAAATTGCCATATCCGAGGATAAAGAATAGGGGATTCCTGCTTGCGAATAAGTCTCCCGGATTGATGGATAAATGCCAACACAATATCTTCTTGATAAAATAAATTTTCCAAATCTTTCCCTGCTTCTCTCCTATCTTCTTCTAGAATAGGAATAAATTCTTGATAAAAACACGCTTTGTCCAGTGCATTTTCGCCAACTAATTTTAAGTGCTCTTCAGGAGGAAGATTAAGGGGATTCCCGATGTAATCGTTATAATCTAATTCCAAATTTAATGAGGGAATTTTTATTTTCAGTCCATCTTCTTCAAAAGAGCCGATAATCCACGTTTGCCTTCCAGAAGGGAATATTTCTTCTACTCTTGGATAGATATTATGGTAAAGAGAATTATTCTGGCTTATCTTAGTATCCAATCTAACATTCTTTGGAATCATTCATTATTATAAAAAACCCGAATTTATAATTTTATTGCTTTTACGGCAGATAGTTTTAATTGCAAAGTAAGCAAGTTATTCTGACCCAAAAAGGGAAAAAATAAAGTCGAATAATCTTAGGATAATTTCTAAAACAACAATAAATATCAAATAAGCAATTGCTTTGCTGAAAAACTCCGGGAAGAGTGCAAATTGAGAAATCACTCTTTGCAAATCAAAGAAATTTGGCTCTAAAATAGCTGCAGTTAAAAGCATAAATGGAATCAATTTCCCAAGTTCTTTTGCC
The DNA here is from genome assembly GCA_964419275.1 of Candidatus Woesearchaeota archaeon. Lineage (GTDB taxonomy): Archaea > Nanobdellota > Nanobdellia > Pacearchaeales > GW2011-AR1 > JAKLIN01. Next base: position 43,284 of record CAYQOY010000005.1, on the reverse strand, counting down.
AGCTCTCCTTTTTTAGCATATGCTGCCATTCTTGTAACCACAACAACGACCGCGGAAATCATCAGGATATCTCCTAAAGGAACATCTGTAATGAGAATAAGTAAGATAGACAAAACAGAAAACCAAAAGAAAATTACAAAAGGCAATAAAATAAGATATTCCAAAACATAAAAAAACACTCTGAGAACTCGAATTAAGAAATAATCATCTTCTCCCGTGTACTGTTTTAAGTTTAATCCAAAAATATTCTTTTTTGCGAGAGAGGTGTAAAATTTCCAGATAAAAAAAGCAAACGAAAAAACAACACAAATCATAAAAAACAATTTGATAAAATCTTGCCCCCACCAAGGCAAAAAATCCATGAGTTGAAGGTATACTTCAATAATTTTGTTTAATATAGCCTCGCCAATCATTTTTTAATTAAGCTTAACTTGTTTTAAAATCTTTGCAAATCAAACCCTCATTAAATTTAAATATTCTAATTATCTTAATTTTTTCATGATTGATATCAAATTTTTAAGAGAAAACCCAGACAAAGTAAAAGAAAACATCAAAAAGAAGTTTCAAAACGAGAAATTGCCTCTGGTTGACGAGGTTTTGAAACTAGATGCTGAATGGAAGAAAATCAAATATGATGAAGACCAATTGCGTTCTGAAAGGAACAAGATTTCTGAAACAATCAACCAGCTGAAAAAACAAAAAAAGAATGCTGACAAAGAATTAAAACAAGCAAAGGAAATCCCTGAAAAAATTGAAAAACTTGAGGAAAAAAGGAAAGTTCTCGAAGATAAAATAAAAACAATTATGTACAAGATTCCAAACATAATGCATGAAAGTGTTCCGATTGGAAAAGACAGCTCTCAGAATGTCGAACTCAAGAAAATTCCTACAGGAAAACCTCACACTCCAGATTATGAGATATTTAACCATGCCGAACTTGCCGAGAAATTACAAGGTGTTGATTTTGATTCTGCCAGAGAAACATCTGGAAACGGATTTTATTTCTTAACAGGAGATTTGGCTTTACTTCACTCTGCATTGTTATCTTATGCAAGAGACTTCATGATCAAACAGGGTTTCACTTATGTTATTCCTCCATTTATGATTAGAAGAAAAGTTGTGGAAGGGGTTATGAGCTTCACTGAGATGGACAATATGATGTACAAAATCGAAGGTGAGGATTTGTACTTGATTGGAACATCAGAGCATTCAATGATTGGAAGATTTATTGACAAAACTCTTCTTGGAAAAAACCTCCCAGTCACATTAACAAGCTATTCTCCTTGTTTTAGAAAGGAAGTTGGAGCTCATGGAATTGAAGAAAAAGGGCTTTACAGGCTTCATCAATTTGAAAAGCAGGAAATGATTGTGATTTGCGAGCCTGAAGATTCTTATCAATGGTATGAAAAAATGAAAGATTTCACTGTTGAGGTTTTCAAAAGCTTGGATGTTCCAGTAAGAGTTTTAGAATGCTGCTCTGGAGATCTAGCTGACTTGAAAGCAAAATCCTGCGATGTTGAAGCTTGGTCACCAAGGCAAAAGAAATACTTTGAGGTTGGAAGTTGTAGCAATTTAACAGACGCTCAAGCAAGAAGACTTAACATTAAAATAGAAGGCAAAGGACAAAAATACTTTGCACATACTTTAAACAACACTGTTGTTGCCTCTCCAAGAGCGTTGATTGCTTTAATGGAAAACAACCAAGAAAAAGACGGCTCAATTAGAATTCCAAAAGTCTTGCGTCCTTACATGGGCGGAAAAGAAAAGATTGAGATAAGGAAAGGAAAGTAAGAAAAACCTGAGAAACGCATATTTCTTTAAATAAGTGTTACTTGCGAGTAGTTACAAAACGATAAGTTTAAATACCTAACATTTCTGAGTTTTTTATGATAAATAAAATAGCTCAGAAGACTCTAGGATATTGTGCTGCAACTGCACTTTGTTTAGCAGGGGCAGTATACTTAGGAGTTGAAGCTCATAAAAAGCCAGCTGTTCCAAGAGAAATTGCTTATGTTAATGCAATTCAAACTTCATTAAGCACAGAAGGATTAAGAGATATCTCCATGCAAGAAGCACTCAATAAAAACAAAATAAGATTTGAAAAAATAAAAGCAAATCCAGAATTAGCTCCTTATGTTAACAATCTAGAAACAATTCTCGCTGATCTTCCAGATGAATACTTAACTTCCACTGAAAATGATTTGTATAATCGAGCAAATGAGATCATTCAAAGAGAACTTAAAGAAATAAGAAATGATTACGATTCTCCAGATAAAGCGAGATATGCTGGCGCAGCTGTAGGAATGGGTGTTTTGGCTGTTTCTCTTGCCGGATTAGGGTGCTTAGACATCTCTCATCAAAAAGAAGAGGAAAAAAAGAAAAAAGAATTTTGGTCTAAAGTTTACAGATTCAAACCTGAAAAAAACAAAGAACCAATCGTTTTTGTTGATTACAACTCAAAAAAATAATTCTGAGCATTATTTAAGTAAAATCTTTGAGTAAGATTTAAAACCCCCTTTGATTTAAATAAGTTATTACATGCTTGAGCAAAGATTACTTGAGAACTTAGTAGAATTTGAGAAACAAATTAAATCATTAAAAAAAGACGTGTATAAGGATCTTAAGAAGTACAGAAAAGAGCAAGATTTGGAAGGAGTCTATTATTCTAAGGGATATATTCACTCGTTGGATGATTTAACTAAGGGGCTTCATTTTTATTTGGACAAGGCTGTTTCTGAACATAAACTTGATGAAATAGTTGAACTAAATCCTTTGAGCTGGAAAAATTAAAATGAGAGAACCTAATCCCCTAATTATTTACACTTCTTTAGAGTACCTTTTAGGATTCGAAGATGTTTTAAGCAATTTAGAAGAACAAACACTTTGCTGTGAAGAACAACTAAGAAAAGGATTGCAACATGATAAAGCAGATTATCAAAAAATAATTAGAGAAGGAATAAGAATAGCTAAAGAAAATTATCTAAAATATTTACAATTGGGGATGAATCAAGAAGCTATCAATGAACTAAAGATCTTTGATGAAAACATTTAAGAAACAACTAGTTCTCAGTTCGCAATGAAAAAAGAAATATCTCAACTAGAACAGCAAGTTTCAGGAAAACAAGAAGCTCCAAAAATAGAAGAGTATCAAAGCAAATCAGAAGAAAGAATAATTGTTCATATAGAACGTTCACTTAAGAAATTTACAGAGAATCTTCAAGAAGATCTTGGTATCCCCTTGGATCCAATTTTGGTAAGGGAAGTTTATGGATTAATTCCAAAAGATAGATATCAAAAAGTATGCTTAGAAGTTGTAAATGAACTTTCAGGACAAGATGAATATGAAGCCGGAAAAGAATATCTAAAGAGGCTTCGGAAAAAACAGAACGAAATGGCATCTGTGCGTGGAAATTATGAAGAAAAAGAATAATCCTGTATAGCAAATTTTAAAAACAGCTCAAGGCACCTAATTTATGTAAAGCTCCGGTAGTTTAATGGCCAGAACACGAGCCTGTCGCGCTTGAAATCCGGGTTCGATTCCCGGTCGGGGCG
>CAYQOY010000005.1:0-39632 GCA_964419275.1 Candidatus Woesearchaeota archaeon | reverse complement strand
TCAAAAGTTCGCTCTCTAATTTTCCAAGAACTTCTTCTATTGGCTTCTTGTTAAATTTATCTTTAAGTTCAGCAAGTTTGAGTATATCTCCTCCGCAAAAAACACGCCTAACAGGAATTTTATAATCATTCACGTAATTAAACATTAATTGATTATGGGGAATTATATGCTCTCCCAAATGATTTAAAACAGCTTTGCCATCTGTTTCTCCTACAATAAGATACCCCTTAACAAGAAATAAGTCTCGAGTATTGTACCTATAATTCGGATTGGTTATATCGCAAACAATGTCTTTTTCCATGTTCATCTCAACTTACTAAAGATTATAAGATTTATGGGTATACAAACTACTCTTTTTTCTTAAAAGGATTATTTAGTTTTATCTTAGCAGAATCTTTAATGTATGCTGCAGTCCCATAAAGAGTGTCGTATAAGGTTTGCTTTGTATAAATCGGATTCATTTCAAAGGATTCGTCCAACAACCCTTGTTTTTTTGCTTCTTGTTCAAACAGTTTAAATCTTGCGTAATGAATCGGACTTGTTGGAATTCTGATTTTGTTTATTCCTTTTTTCTTGAATTTTTCCAAAGAATACAAAAAGTTTTCCAAGGTGTCTGTAGATTGAGACTCTAGTATCATCTGTGAAGGTTTTATTCCTGCTTTTCTCAAAATAGTATAAATTTCTCTAACTTCTGCGTCTGGTTTTATTTTTCCTAAAGCATCTCTGCTGATTTTTCCCGAGATAAACAAATAAGGCTTTTCTTCATCTGAAGTTTCTTGATACTTCTTAACAGCTCCTTCTCCACGAACAACATTTGCTTCTTTGTTTCCTGTTGGAATAAAAATTGCTTCAATGCCTGAACGAGAAGTAAGAAGCATAACTGAAACAATCAAGAAAACCATCCCTATTAAAATAAAATAATCTTGGTTTATTGTTTTAGATATCCCAATAACAGCTCCATTAATTGATAATCCAGCTAAAGGAATTGTAAAAAGAATGATTCCTGCCAATAACAACAAAAATCCAAAAATTTTAACGAATTTCCTTAGGGTTATAACAACAAATTCCAGTATAAAAAATAATCGCTCTGCTTTTGAATTTCTGATTGCAAACCTTACTTTGTGTAAAAAATACATATTCTAGAACACAGCAATGTTTAAATAGTGTAATATATACACTATTGTAATATAAATGTAAAAAGTACACTAAGATGACAACAGAAAATAACAACAGAACAATGCTCACAGACCTTTACGAGCTGACAATGGGCGCAGCTTATCTAGACAATCAAAAAAATGAGAAAGCAACCTTTGATTTATTCATAAGAAAGCTTCCTGAAGATTGGGGATTCTTTATTGCAAATGGAATAGAAGATGCAATTGATTATGCTACAAATCTAAAATTTCAAGAGGAGGATATTGAATATTTAAGACAGCAAAAAATATTCAAAGAGAATTATTTGAATTACTTAAAAGACTTCAAATTCACCGGAGAAATTTATGCTGTCAAAGAAGGAACACCTATTGCTCCAAACACCCCTATTTTAAGAGTCACAGCGCCAAGGATAGAAGCACAATTCTTGGAGACAATGCTTCTTAACACAATAAATTTTCAAACAATGATTTCCACCAAAGCAAACAGAATTGTGCAATCTGCAGGAAACGCTTCTGTTGTTGATTTTGGATTAAGAAGAGCGCAAGAACAAGATGCAGCAATGAAAGGTGCAAGAGCAGCATATATTGCCGGAGCTATTGCTACAAGCAATGTTAAGGCAGGGCAAGAGTATGGAATTCCAATAAGCGGCACTCAAGCTCATAGTTTTGTTATGAGCTTTCCAACAGAGATTGAATCCTTTAGAGGTTATGCGAACACTTTTCCAGATAATCCTACACTACTAATTGACACTTACGACACAATCCAAGGAGCAAAAAACGCAGCAATTATTGCTAAAGAACTTGAAGCTAAAGGAAAAAGATTAGGAGCAGTGAGACTTGATTCTGGAGATTTAGCAGAATTATCCAAACAGGTAAGACAAATTTTTGATAAAGAAAATCTTCAGTATGTTAAAATTTTTGCAAGCAATGACTTAAATGAATACAAAATTTTGGAATTAATCCAAAAAGGGGCTCAAATTGATGGCTATGGAGTTGGAACAGAATTAATCACAGCAAAACCTGTTTCAGCACTTCCAGGAGTTTACAAATTAATTGAAGATCAAGATGGAGCTAAAATAAAGCTTTCTTCTCAGAAGCAATCTTATCCTGGAAAAAAGCAAGTTTACAGAACAGAAAAAAATGGAATTTACACCGGAGATATTCTCGCGCTAGAAAATGAAAGATTTATTGGAAAACCTCTTCTAGAGAAAGTTGTAATGAATGGAGAAAGAATAAACCAAAGAAAGAGTTTAAATGAAATAAGAGCATATTGCTTGGAACAAATTGCAAAAATGCCAGAACAAACAAAAGCTCTTCATGCACAGCCATATTCTTTAAAAATCTCTAATGGTTTAGATAATCTCGTAAAAGAGACCTCAAATAAATATCAAGGAGTGAAAAATGAAAACAATTTTTTGGAACGTAGATACACAATATGATTTTATGAGAGAAGATGGGAAATTGTATATTCTTAATGCTGAAAAAATAGAACCTAATCTTGAAAAATTAACAAAGCTTGCAAGAAAAAAGAAAATTCAAATTATAAACACAGGAGATTTTCACACTCTTTATGATGAAGAAATCTCTGAAAACCCCGATGGCATTAACACCTTCCCTGCACATTGCATCATAGGAACAAGCGGTGTTGAGTTTGTTGATGTGACAAAACCAATTAATCCCTATGTAATTGACTGGAGAAATCAAAATCTTAATTTAGAAGATGCCTTGAAGTCTCAAGAAATAATCATCTACAAAAATAAATTTGATGTATTTTCTGGAAATCCCTATGCAGAACAGCTTATCGAAAAAATAAATCCAGATAGAGCGATTGTTTATGGAGTTGCTTCTAATGTTTGCGTGGATTATGCAATTCAAGGATTAATAAACAAAGGAATAAAAATTTATGTCCCTGTTAATGCAGTTGAAGGTCTTCAAAATTTGCCTTCACCATTTAGAAAATGGCAAGAGCAGGGAATTCAACTAACCACCAAACAAGGAATCTATGAACTCTTGGGAATAAGAGAAACATGTTTAGAAATATAATTTTAGTTTACAAAACAAATCTTAAGAATCATCTTTTTGAAAAAGTAGAGGAAATAAAACAGAATTTTCCAGAGTCTAATTTTCTCGCAGTAGAATATTCTTCTGTGAAAAAAGATATGCTTGAAGATGCTGATTTAGTAATAACTTTTGGAGGAGATGGTACTTTTGTTAAAGCTGCGAATTTAATTGAAAATTCTTATATTCTAGGAATAAATGCCGAGCCAGATAAAAGTGAAGGCGCTCTTACAACTCTTAAAATAAACGAAATTAAAAAATTAAAAGAAATTGCAAAAGGAAATTTCAAAATCCAAGAAATGCAACGAGCTAAGATAATCCTTAATGAAAAAGTCTTGGATGAAAATGCAATAAATGAAATTTATATTGGAACAGTTTCTCAGTTTCATACTTCTAGATACAAATTAAAATTTAAGGAAAAACAAGAAGAACAAAGAAGTTCCGGGGTTCTTGTCACAACTGGCGCAGGCTCTGCTGCCTGGTTTTGTTCTGCAGGAGGAAAGCAATTTGATTGCCAGGATAAAAAATTAAAATTCTTAGTTAGAGAACCTTATGTTGGAAAAAGAGTCTTTATTCCAACTCTTCTTGAAGGAGAAATTTTGCCTGGAGAAAAACTGATTTTAGAATCAACAAGAGATTTGTGGGGCGTTGTTTCAATTAATGATTCAATTTACCCTTTCAACACTGGAGATGTTGTAGAAATAATGCTTTCAGAAAAACCTTTGAAGGTAATTAAAGAATAATTTCAATTAACTAGGTTTAATTATCTAAAAGATTAGCTCTAAATTTTTCTCCAACAAGTATCATATTTGTAGGAGGGTATTCCAATTCTACAATTTCTTTGCCTTTTTTCTTATAAAGATCTACTTTCCCCTTGTACATGTTATTAATAATATAATCACTTTTGAAAGTTTTTGAACCTTCCACGATTTCAAAGCCTGCTTTTTTAAGCTCTTCTTTCCATTTATTAAAATCCCAAAAGCCAAATTCTTCATGCATCTCACTTTGCCAATTATCCACATAATTCATCTTGCTTATGAATTCATAAGCATCTTGCAAAGAAAGTTCAATAAATTTTTTTCCCTTAATTTCTATTTCTTTAAATTTTATTTTTCTGGGAATAAAATCTTTAACAAATTGATGAAATTTAGCATAAGTAGAAAGAGTTTTTATTTCGCCTTGATTTTTCCCATCTCGAGGATTTAATTCCATTAAGATTCTTTCTTTTCCCCTTTCTGGACCCACCACATCTCTGATAATTATTCTTCCGCCAACAACAAGTTGTTTATAAGTATTTTCAAGAACTTTTCTTAAAGATTTTTCATTAAGATAAGAATAAATCTCATGTAAAACAGAAGAGTAAATGAAGGTATTTATGGTGTTTTCTTTAAAATTTTGATAAAGAATATTCCTTCTGTAAAAGAAAACGAAGGGATTTGGATATTGCTGGAGCTTACAAAATTCATAAAATTTCCTTGTAGCTTCAATCCCAATTATATCTGATTCTTCAAAATTTTTTGACAAATGCCAGATTAAACTTCCGGTTCCACATCCGGCATCAACAATCTTTCCACTAACAACAAAGGGTTTTATATCTTTAAATTTAAATTCTATATTCTGGTCCATCCCTTTTGCATATGTGTTGTAATCTCTTGTTTCAGTTATATCTGCATCTTCATTAATTAAAGAATCTGAAAACAGTTCTACAATAGAATCTCCGAGGTTATAATTGTTATAAACTTCTTGTGTTGCAAAAGAAGCATACTTTTTCCAATCTTCGCTACACTTCCAATTCTTTTTAGATTTAACTAACAAATCAACAACTTCATAAGGTCTTAATGTGAGGTATTTTTCGGATTTTCCAGGAATCAGCTCAACAAACAAGTTTTCGAAATTTAATTTTTTAAATAAAGCTATAACTGAAGGGGTTGAACAAGCTAAAACTGTATTTTTTGGGCTGAGTTTTTCTCCACATTGGTATTCAATTTGATGAATCATGTATTCTGCAAACTTATTTGTTTGCTTTACATCTGGAATAGGATAAATCTTAATTTCGCATGGCAAGTCTCTAGAAAATTTTTCTATGGCTAAAGCTCTTAAATAAAGAGGGACAGGATTTCTCCTTGTATTAGAATGATCTGAAGAGGTTACAGCAAAGATGACTCTATCTACTTTTTTCCCATTAATTCCTTTAAGAACCGTCTCTTTTAAGTAATCGTGTTGAAATTTTGTAAGAAGGTGATGTCTTCCAGGAAAAAGAATAGTAACCATGAGAGTATTAAAAAATAAAACTTTAAATAGCTTATTGTTATATAAACACTATGGAAAAAACAAAACTCTCTGATTATCCTCAACCTTCTGTTACTGTGGATGTTGTTGTCTTCACAATTCAAGACAATGAACTAAAAGTTTTATTGGTAAGGAGGGGCGCTGAGCCATTCAAGGGAAAATGGGCTATTCCCGGAGGGTTTGTAGATATAAATGAGTCATTGGAAAATGCTGCAAAAAGAGAACTTGAAGAAGAAACAAATGTCAAGGATGTTTATTTAGAGCAGCTTTACACATTCGGAGATCCAAAAAGAGATCCAAGAGGGAGGGTTATCACTGTTGCATACATGGCTCTAGTTAATTCCAAAGAAATGAAACCAAAAGCCGCAAGTGATGCTGCAGATGCGCAATTATTTCCGGTCTCAAAAATTCCTCAGCTTGCGTTTGATCATAAGCAAGTTTTAGATTATGCTTTGAAAAGATTAAAATGGAAGTTTGAATACACCACTGTTGCGTTTTCCATGCTTCCAAAGCTGTTCACAATAAGTCAAATTCAAAGAATTTATGAAATTGTTTTCAACAAGAAATTTGATAAAAGAAATTTCAACAAAAAAATTCTTTCGCTGAACATTCTTCAAGAAGAAGGAATGAACAAAAATGTTTCTTATCGCCCGCCAATGCTTTATTCTCTCAAAAAAAACATTGGAGAAATTGTAAATATCCTTTAAATAATTAGATTTAAATATCCTAATTCGTTAATTCGTTTATGAAAAGAGGAAAAAAGAAAAGTATTATTTCAAAAAAAGTAAATTCAAAATCCTCTAAAAAACCTCAATCTCAAAAATCTTCTGCTAAAAAAATTAAACCCTCTGTTAAGATAATCTTTTCAGTATTAGCTTTAGGAATAATTGCTTTTTTAATTTGGATTTTCTTTTTTCGAACACCCACTGGCCCGTTAGTTGATGATAATTTTAGTTCAGATGATTTTAAAAGAGAAGGTTCAGAATTAAGTATTACTGAAAATTCAACAACTACTCCAACATTATATGTTCCTTCTTCTGGCAGCTCATGGGGGAGTTCAGGAACAAGCTCTGGCGGAACAACAAATCCCCCTGTGGATTCTATTGCTGGAACAGACAGTGATGGGGGAATAAATTATTTTATCTTAGGAACTTGCACAGATGATTCCAACAAATTCAGCGTAAGTGATTCTTGCTTAGACAACAAAAACTTAAGAGAATTTGAATATGCAGAATACGATGGGAAAAAGGGATGTTATTACGTTGATAAATACTGCCCTTCTGAAGGAAGTTACTCTTGCTTAAATGGCGCTTGCGTTGCATTTAAAGCATTTGCAACAGAAACTAAAGAGTATTCTGATTTTGAAGGACATAATATTTATGTTAAAGGAAATTGCACAGATGTTCATGGAACCAAACAAGAAAGCTGCGTAAGTGAATTTGGAGTAAATGAGTGGTATATTGATGGGGGCTATTGTGCAATGCTTCCAATTTATTGCAAGTATGGATGCGTTGACGGAGCGTGTTTAAGACAAGCTGCAACTGAACCAACTACTCCTCAATGCGTACAAGATTCAGATTGTACAAATATTTGCTCAAATCCAACATATGCAAGATGTTTGGAGGGGAGTTGCTCTTGTTCAATTCCAAGCGAGCCTTCTGAAGATGATAGTCTTTTCTGCGAAGATTCTGACGGATATAATTTCACAAATGCAGGATATTGCCTAGAAGGAGGAGATTTCATAAGAACTGCAAAATCAGAGGATAGTTGTTTACTTCAGAACACAACAGTATTAGAATATTATTGCTCTAGCGCAGATAAAAAATGTTATTCTATGATGGTAACTTGTGAAGATTTATACGGAACAGGATACTCTTGTTTTGAAGGAGCTTGTATTCCTCCAAAAGTCATTTTAGAACCGATAACCACCTGTTCACAATATTGCCAATCCATTGAAAGGGGAGACTTCACCTCTGGAACTTGCAAGATAGGAAGAGGAACAGGGGAAACAGTTTGTTCAGCTTCAAGTTTGCAATACATCGCTGGCGGAGATTACACCTGTTCTTCTGGATTCTGCTGCTGCCAACCTGCGTTTAGATAATAAATCATCTTTTTTCTTTAATCTTTACCTTGAACCAAATATCCGCCTTTTTGAAGATCCCAAAGATGCCTGTATTCTCCATCTTGAGAAATAAGTTCGTTGTGTTTTCCAATCTGCTCGATTTTTCCATTTCTCATTACAACGATTTTATCTGCAGCCATGATTGTTGAAAGCCTGTGCGCAATAACAATTGTTGTTCTTCCTTCCATTAACTTCTTCAAAGCTTTTTGTATTTCAAATTCGGTTTCAGAGTCCAATGCAGATGTTGCTTCATCTAAAATAAGAATTCTTTTATTTGCAAGCAAAGCTCTAGCAATAGAAACTCTTTGTTTTTCTCCGCCTGAAAGCTTAACTCCCCTTTCGCCAACAATAGTCTCTTCTTTGTTCGGGAAATTTGCAATTGTTTTATCTAATTGTGCAAGCTTGATTGCCTTTAAAACTTCTTTTCTTGAAGCTCTTGGATTTGAAAACAAAATGTTGTTATAGATAGTGTCATCAAATAAAACGCATTCTTGAGGAACAATAGCCATTTCACTTCTTAATGATTCTTGCTTGAAATCTCTAATATCTTTTCCGTCAATTTTGATTCCCCCTAAGTTTACATCATAAAGCCGGTAGAGAAGTTTAATTAAAGTTGTTTTTCCACTTCCAGAATGCCCTACAAGCGCAACTCTTTGATTCGCTTTTATTTTCAAATTAAAGTTTTTGAAAATTTTTCTGTTTCCATAATCAAATGTAACATCTTCAAATTCAATTTCTCCTTTTTTTATTTCACAATCCACTGCCTTCGGAGAATCTTTAACTTCTTGGTTGATTTTTCCGTAAGCAAAAAGCTCTTGGAAATCTGCCATACTCCTGTAAAATCCTCTGATTCCATAAACAAATCCGAATAAAGGCCCAGTTAATCCGATAAACGCAGTGTAAATAAAGCTAACAGAACCGAGAGTAATCTCTCCAGCAAGAAGTTTTCTCAAAGAAAAGAACATTAAAAGGAAAGTTCCAATTCCAAGAATTGCGACTTGTCCTGTTTCCATTATTTTGTAAAAATTCCAAGTTTGAAAAAGAGCTTCTCTAGTCGTATTTACAAGTTTTGAAAACTTTTTCTTGATGAAATTTTCTTTTCCGAAATATTTCACAGATTCTATATTAGTAAAAATATCTGAGATATTCCCTTTTTCAGCATCTTCTGCTTTATTTGCAGCTACATAAATTGGCTCTTGTTTTTTCTGTATGAAAACACTCCAAGCAACGAATAAAACAACGGTTAGTAAGGTAATTGTTGCCGACAAGCTATCAAAATAAACAATTGATGCAAAAGTTAAAACAAACTGAATCAACAAAGGAAGCACATTAAAAACAAAAACATCTGAAAGTCTTTCCATCGCATTTGCCCCACGAGTGAGTCTGGAAATCAAGCTTCCAGTTTTGTGAGTTGTGAAAAATCCGTGTGAAAGTGAAACTATGTGATTGAAATATTTTAATTTTAAATCTGAAATTGTATCTGCTTCGGTTCTAGCAATAAGTTTTTGAGCCCACCAGCTAAAACCGGTCCTAAGAGCATGAGTTAAAATAAAAATTCCCCCGATAATTAAGAGAATAGTTCTGAATTGCTCTAAAACCAACTGCCCACTGGAGAAATCTGTGCCATAGTCTACAACTGCCTTAAACAAAAACTTTTCAGCTAATTTAACAAACTCTGCTAAAGAAATAACAATTAATAAAAAGATAACTTGAGACTTGTATTTCTTAACAATTTCCCAGTACTTACTAAGATTATAACCAATTTCTATTTTTTTCTTTTCTTCTTTTTCCATTTTAAAATAAAATTTATTTTAGATTGAAATTAACTAAAGGTTTTAGTCTTTTTAATGTTTCTAAATGAATTAAAAAAGTCTCAAAAAATAAATCAAGATCATCTTTTTTTTCTTTCTAAGCTTTTCATAACTTTCAACAACTCGCTTATATCATCTATTTCAAAATCAGCACCACTCTCCCCCCTCGGAACAGGGGTTGAATCTCCGTAACGAGCATAAACAGTCTTGATTCCCATTTTTTTAGGGGTTTTAACATCTCGGGGGATTCTATCTCCAATCATGATGACCTCATTCGTTTTTAATTTTAAAATTTTCAATGCGCTTCTAAAAGGAGTTTCGCTAGTTTTTTCTCTTTTAACATCCCCCTTAGTAACAACTAACTCAAAGAAGTCATCTAATTTCATTGTGACCAGTCTCATCCAAGCTTTAATTCTAGGGGCGTCTGTGACAACTGCAAGTCGATACTTCTTTTTCAATTCAGAAAGAGTTGTTAAAACATTGGGGTAAGGAATCAGATAATTTACTCTAAAAATTCTGTAAGTATTTATTCCATGCGCAAGTAAACGATAATCAACCTTTCCGCTTTGTTTTTCTAAAAGTTTCTGGAAGGTTTTTTCATACTCCATCCCATATTCTTCGTAGAGCTTGTCTAAGTCTTGCAATGCACTCTCTTTATTAGCTTTCCATCCTGCGCGAATCATTGCATCGATAGCTTCTTCAAAACAAGCACGCTTCATTTCCCTGAATCCAAGGAGTGTATTGTCTATATCAAATAAAATTGCCTTAATCATCTAATTTTTAATATGTGAATTTAGTTTTATATTTTTCCCCACTTAACTTTTTTCCAAGCTCTTTCATGTATAAAGAACAAAACTATTTTTATCAATGTCAAATAAAAGCTAAATTTAACAGAAAGATTAAAATTTCCATAAACTGCATAAACCGCGAGAGAAGTTACGACAAAAGAAATTGCTTCCCAGACTATGCCTTTCACAAAACTTCTTTTAGGAGTGGAAAGATTTCTAAAAGGTTTACTTTCTTCGCTTTTTATTAGATTTCTTTGCAGGTTTCTTTGCAGGTTTCTTTTTTCCATTTTTTCTTGACTCGCTTAGAACTTTAAATTCTGCTTCTTCAGTTGCTTCTGAAGATTCGCCTGCAGAATAAACAGCTTTCTCTAAATCTCTCGCAGCGCGGGTGAGAGTTACTCTTTTATTTCCTCGAGTTACTTCTGCAGCTTCAACAACCTCGTCCTGAGCTTTCCCAGTTGCTTGTTCTGCTTCTAAAATTTCTTTTTTGGCTTTTTTAACTGCAACTTCTGCTTCTTTTATTTCCTTTCTCGCATCCTTTATAGCTTTCTTAGCTTCTTTGATTTGCTTTTGTTTAGCTTTTTTCATTTTCCTCTTTTAAATATAATTTATAGATTAATGTTGCTTTGATAATATATAAACTTTATTATTAAAAAGTGCTATTAACAGATTAAAAAATCTTTTTAGTCCAATAAAATATCCTTTAAAGAAACATTTAAAATCCCTTGCAATTTAAGTTCCTTATGCAATCAAAAAAGAGTATGTTCTTATTTTTAGGGTTGACTTTTATGATCCTAAGTTTAATCGGACTAGCTAAAGCTGCCTGTACCTTGGACTTAAGCTTAGTTAACCAAGATCCTTATCCTGTTTCTCCTGGAGAAAATGTAAAAGTCATTTTCCAAATGGAAGGCGTAACAAATAGAGAATGTGGACAAGTTGGATTAAAAATTGTTGAAAACTTCCCTTTCAGTGTAGACCCAAGCAGTAAGTCTTTTCAAACAATTGAATCTGGAACATTTGTTAAAGATTATTCCGGAGACTGGATTGTTCCATTCACCTTAAGAATTAGCGAAGATGCTAAAGAAGGCGCAAATGAATTAGAAGTAGAATTAAGCCAAGGGGGAAACTTCCTCGGAGCACTGGTCAAATCTTTTGACATTGAAATTCAAGACGTTCAAACAGAGTTTGAGATTCATGTGAAAGATTATTCTAAATCCAAACAAACCATCACTTTAGAAATATTAAATGTTGGTGGAAACGATGTTGACGCTCTTTCTATCGAAATCCCTAAACAGGAAAACATTGAAGTTCTTGGAAACAACAAGAATATCATCGGAGTTTTAGATGAAAATGAGTACACAACAACAACCTTCCAAGCAAATGCAAATTCTGGAGAACTAACATTTATTGTGAAGTATAATGATATCACGGGGACCAGAAGAACCCACGAAGAAAAGACTATTTTTGACGCAAATCCTTTCACACTCAAAGAACAAAACGGAAAGAAAAGTTCAGGTGTTACCACCACCATTATCCTTCTATTTTTAGCAGCAGTTGTTTTTTATTGGTATTATAAGAAACAAAAAAACAAAAAAAAGTTAGCTGCCCTTAGAAAAAAAGACTAAATCTCTTGTTTTCAGATAATTCCAAATTCTCTTATTGATACTCAATTTATTCATATCTCAATGCTTTAACAGGACTAACTTTTGTTGCGTTGAGTGCCGGGAATACTCCGGAAACAGCCCCGGTGATTGTAGCAAAAGAGATACATCCAAAGAACATCCAGAAAGAATAATAAGGTTTCAAAAAGCCCCAACCTAACTGAACTAAAACTTGTCTGGCGATTACTGTTAAGAAAACTCCCAATAAAACACCTAAAACCCCCGCAACAAATCCTATTACACTTGATTCAAAAAGGAATATTTTGAAGATTTCTGAATTTCTCGCTCCAATGGATTTCATTACTCCAATTTCCTGTGTTCTCTCTAAAACTGAAGTTATCATAGTGTTTGCGGTATTAATTGAAGAAACGAAAACAGAGATTAACGCAATAAGGAAAATAAAACCAAATAAGATATTCAAAACAGAAGTGTAACTCTCTAATAAATCTTCAAATGAAGAAACAGTAAAATCTTCCTTGCCTTGTTCAACTCCTCGTGATTTTCTTAAACTTTTTTCAACACTTTCAACAACTTCAGAAATTCTGTCTTTATCAACTCGCGCAATTATCATCCCATAACCTGTTGTTTCAGAAAAAACTTCATTAAAATAATCATTTGTAAAATAAATTGAAGCATCATCCTGGGGATTTCCTATACTTTTGAAAAAACCAATAACCGTAACTTCTTTTCCATTAACTTTTATCCTACTGTTTAAATCAACTTTTTTTGGAAATATTTTACCTTCAACAAAAAAACTGTAGCCCAAAACAACTTTTCCAGAATCTGAATTTTCTAAAGTTCTGCCTTCAAGAACTTCAAGATTTGAAAATTCAACAACCATACTTTCATCAGGGCTATACCCCATCCCAAAAACATATTTTTTTGTTGAACCCTGTTGAACTTCAGCAACCCCCCATTTAGTCCCTTCTGCTTGATAAACTCCATTTGATCTTTGAACAGCTCTTAAATCCGCATCAGTTAAAGAAAAAGTGTCGTCTAACCCCGGAACACCCATCCCCCCCTTAGGCATGATAGTTATTTTATCTGCAGAAGAACCTGTAACAAAACTATTGGTATAATTATACAAGCCAAGCCCAAAACTAATAAAAACAAAAATTGTTGTGATTCCAACAAGAATTGAAATAATTGTAAGCAAACTTCGTGCTTTCCTTTTTTTTAGATTATTCAAGGAATATTTCATATTTTCTCTACTGATTATCATCCTCTTATTGCCTCCACGGGATTTTGCTTAGCTGCTCGCATTGCAGGAACAATTCCAGAAACAGCTCCGATTAAAAAACTGCCTGTAAGAGCTCCAAATATTAATATCCAACTTAGCATAGGTTTGGTACTTATCCCAATAGCTTGATTTAAAGCAAGAGTTCCTAAATAGCTTATTCCTTCTCCAATAACAACCCCTATCAAACCCCCAACAAATCCTAAAAGCCCAGCTTCAACAAAAAATTGATAAAAAATGTCTTCGTTCCGAGCACCAACAGCTTTCATGGTTCCAATTTCTTTTCTTCTTTCAAGAACTGCCGTGGTCATGGTGTTAGCGATTCCAATTGCTCCAACAACAATTGACATCGAGGCAATAATAATGATAAAAATTTGAACACCCATTAAAATTTGATTAACAGAAGCTAAAATTGATTCAGATGTTGAAACTTCAAAATCTTCTTCTCCAATTTTAACCTCTCTTCTTTCCCTAAGCAACTTCTCAATTTCCTGTTTAGTGACTTCGACAAGTTCAACATTTTTTGCCTTGACTGTGATTACGTCAACTTCTTCACCGAGATTATTCAAATCTCTAAGCTGTTCTTCATTCATATAAACTGCGTTGTCTACAATAAAGCTTCCTTTCTTCTCTATTATACCTGTTATTCTAAATTCCTGCTCTTTCACAAGAAGTTCGTCTCCCACTTTCAAATCTTTTTCAAAACCATTGTTCTTTCCTGAAGCTAAATTAGCACCAATAAGAATTCTATTTCTTTCATTGGCTCTAAGAAGTCTCCCTGAAGCTGCTTCAATACTTTGTTGACGATAAATCTCATCAATTCTATCATTGTCTGGAAGTGAACCCACAGTTAAAAAGGAAACCTTATCATTAAACTCTGCCATAATTGTTTCTATGCTTCTAGGTATTGCAAATTCCACAGAGCCTATTCTTTCTATAGCTTCTGCGTCTGATTCTGTCAAGGGATTTGAAACACCTGTCCCAGGAGCACCCACTCCTGAAATTCCTCCTGCTTGAACACTAATTATGTCTGGAGAAATATTATCAAATTGAGAATTAACTGTTGCTTTCAAGGTGTTTCCCAAAGAAATCAAAGAAACAACTGCAGCAATTCCCACAAAAATTCCTAAGAGTGTGAGAGCACTTCTTATTCCTCTTTTTCTTAAATTCTTAGAAGCTAAAACAAAATACTCTTTCATTTTACTCTCTCACTTCTTTCCATTGATTGTTTGTTTTTTTGGTAACTTTGTCTATCTTTCCATCTTTAAGCCAATAGATTTTATCTGCGTATTTCAATGCTAAATCAGGAGCGTGGGTAACCATCACCACAGTTTTTCCTTCATTATTAAATTTATTTAAGAATTCCATTACCTTATCTCCTGTTTTCGTGTCTAGATTTCCAGTTGGCTCATCTGCTAGAATAACTTCAGGATCATTTGCTAATGCTCTCGCAATTGCAACTCTTTGCTGCTCTCCTCCTGAAAGCTCAGAAGGATAATGGTTCATTCTGTGCCCAAGTTCAACAACTTTCAAAAGTTCTTCTGCTTTTTGCTGTCTTTCAAATTCATCAGCTCCTTGGAAAATCATTGGAAGCATTACATTTTCTTTTGCAGTTAAATTTCTAATTAAATTAAATTGTTGAAAAATAAATCCAATCTTTCTTCCTCTAACTTGCGCTAAATCTGATTCAGATAAATGAGAAATATTATGCCCGTCAAGATAAACATCTCCTCTAGTAGGAACATCCAAACTCCCCACCAAATTTATCGCTGTACTTTTTCCACTTCCACTTGGACCCATAATTGCTACAAAATCTCCTTGTCGAATAGTCAAACTAATTCCGTCAACAGCCTTAACTTCAGTAAGTCCGAGAGGGTAATATTTTTTAACGTCTTTTAAAACAATAATCGCCTTTTTTTCTTCCATGAGGTTTATACAATCCAATCACTTAAAAATCTTGTTAAAAACGCATAAGAAGTTTTAAATATGCTAAAAAGCAAGATATTCTCATGAGCCTGTAGCTCAGCCTGGCTAGAGCACTGCTCTGATAAGGCAGGGGTCCACGGTTCAAATCCGTGCAGGCTCATATTATTTTTATCAGAGAAAAATTAGAAATAGGATACGACTTTTTTAAGCGGTTTTAAATTCCAATAAGAGTTTCCCTTCGTCAAACTTGTAATTTGAAAGAGGCAATCCACTCACAGAAATTTTTTTAGAATAAGCTTTCTTATCCGCTATAGCTTTAATCTCAACACCGCTTTCTAAGTTCATTAGAGAAATATCTTCAAGAGATTTAACCCCGGGAAGCTCTACTTCATAAATTATTTTTGTTGGAAGTCTTCTAATACTAACTTTGGGCTCTTGTTTTTCTAGCTTAGAAAAATTCTTGAATTTTTCCGAAGAAATATTATTATTCAAAGGCAAGCTTTTTTTCTCAGTTTTAGCAGGAAGATTTCCACTAAATTTCTTAGCCATCTCTGGATCTCCAAAAGATTTCATTTTAATCACAGGTGGCTTGTTTCCAACAGAAGAAATGTTAATTGTAAATCCTCCTTGGCGGAAATTTCCTGGTTGTTTCTTAGTTGTCTTGTTAATTCTTTCAAGTTCATCAAGGTTATTCGTTCTTTCAAGAGATTTCATTGAACCTTCTAAATTTTTCAAAAGAGAGTCGAGAATCATGTTAAATCCTCCGGGCAATCCAAAGTTCATTTGCTTGAAAGGGTCAAAATCTTGAAAAGAATCATCTTTTCCAAGCAAACCAAAATCTTCCTCTTTCCTTTTATTTTTTAATTCTTCTCCGCAGTAAGGACAATAAGAATAGTCTCCTGCTAATTTCTTTCCACAATTTCCACAGCTTTTTTTCTTGAACATTTTATTTTATAACTTCACTTATTTAAAAGAATTGCTATCATATTAATCCTCTAAAAAGTTAATAGCCTCGCCAGGATTCGAACCTGGGTCCCGGGATTCAGAGTCCCGGATCATTGACCACTAGACTACGAGGCTATGTTTTTCCTAGATAAAGTGAGTATAAAAAATTAACCTTAACATAATGCTTTTAAATCCAAACGGGATGTATAATTAGACAGGAGCCCCGATAGTTCAGAGGCCAAGAATGCCGCCCTCTCAAAAACAGTGGTTTCCCCTTGTTGAAAGGATAAACCGTGTGTCTTAACACAACTGTCTGATAGTTTAACTATCTAACCAGAACCTCAAGGGTATT
The DNA here is from genome assembly GCA_964419275.1 of Candidatus Woesearchaeota archaeon. GTDB lineage: Archaea > Nanobdellota > Nanobdellia > Pacearchaeales > GW2011-AR1 > JAKLIN01. Next base: position 23,289 of record CAYQOY010000005.1, on the reverse strand, counting down.
CACTCTTGATATTTTTGGAGAACGGCGGTGACCCGAGTTCGAATCTCGGTCGGGGCATCAGATATTTCTAAGTTATTCACAGATTATTTAAACTAATTACAATTGCGTTGCACTCATCTGGCAAGAAGCATCACAAACGCAAACATGACTGGGGTCAGAAACCTCGTCACCTTCAACATTACAATACCATCTCACTTCAGGATAATGCCCCTTGCAAGGCTCTTCATTAATACATCCTTTGTAAATGTTAGCGACATCTTCTACGAGTAATCCGATTCTTTGATTAGCATAATTTAAGTCTGATTTAAGTAACTCTTTCTCAAGAATTAAACTGTCTCTTTCTTCAATAAGAAGTGCTAAATTCTCTTTAATCTCCACATTTTTTTTATAACAAATATAAGAAAAAACAAAATTAACAATAAACAAAAAAGCTAAGATAACCGACAAAATTTTTATTCTACGCATAAATATTAAGATTTCTGAACTTTAAATAATTTTCTGCCGACGATAAAAGATAATTTCTTAATTCCAAAAGATTTAAATAGTATTATGAATAAGTATTCATAACTAAATAAACACTGGGAGGAATAAAATGCCAGGACAAGACGGAACAGGCCCTTATGGGACTTACAAAGATTGCGTGCCTCAAGAAGATGATTTCTTCGGTAGAGGTTACTTCTGCAGAGGAAGATGCTTCAGTAGAGACGGAAACTCTAGATACAATCCTCGAGGAGAACTAAGACCAAGATTCTTAGGAACCCAAGAAGACTCTACAAATAGCAATTTGTCTAAAGAACAAGAGATAACCTTTTTAGAGAGCCGAAAAGAAGTCTTAAATCAAAACCTCGAAGGGATTGAAAAAAGAATAAAAACCTTAAAAGAAAAAGCAAAAACAGCCAAATAAAATCCCTTCAACTTTTTTTATTTTTTTAATTTAAAAAAGCTTAAATAGTATTATGAATACAAATTCATAAAATGAAAAAACTCATAAAAGTAATTATCGGAATTTTTTTGCTCATAATCTTAATCTCTTTAATAATAACTCTAAATTACATTCAGCCGAAAAAAATAAACGGGGTTTTTCTTTTATCTGAAAACACAGGAGATATTTCTGGATACTACGCTTGGGAAAAGGAACTTGATGAAATGAGTTTAAAAGCAATAATAAAACCAGAAAGATTTGTTCTTGAAAAGTATCCGGAATACTTCAAAAAACTGAGTGATAAGGGATATGAAGTTGCAACTGGATACGGTGAAGCTCCTTTTTGGAATATGAGCTATGAACAACAGTATGCTATAATGAAAGAATACAAGAAATATCATGAAAACATAACCCAAAAACCTCTAAAAATTTTTAGTTCAAAATATTTTGCTTATGATGAAAATACTCTTAAAGCAGCTGATGCACTGGGAATCCCGTATATTCTTGCAAGAGGCACAGGAATTGAAGCAGCGGTTTATTCTCCAGAAGAATATAACGCTAAACTAATCTTTGTTTCAAATCTTGTTTTTGAAGATATGGGTTCTGGTTCTTTATGTGATACTAGCCTTTATCAAAGAGGAGCTACAGCCAGCGAATTTCAAGAAACTCTTGAAAACACGTTCAATCAAAAATTAAAAGACATAGTTTTGGTTTCCCATGTTTACATCGGAGGAACACGAGTCGGATGGTGGGATGCTTACAAACAAGCAATTCATTCAAATAAAGTTTATTGGAAAGATTTTGACAGCTGGGAAAAATCCGTTAAAAAAATGAGGATGCCTTACAATGAAATTCCCTACAACACAGAAGTAAAATACCTTGTCCCAAAACCGTCTATTCCCTTAGAACAATTAGAATTGCTACCTGAATTAAAAGCAAAAGACAAAATCGTTGTTTTCCATAATGGGAAAGGGGAAATGTGCTTGGAATTCTTAGACTTTATTGAAACAATAAATTATACTATTAAACAACATTTAACTACAGATTCTGATTTTTACCCTTTATTGGAGAACTACAAAAAAGATTTCAATTCCAGTGATGGTTATTCTGATTCTTTTGGTTATTTCCCAATAATCTTCATTAACAATAAAGCTTATTCTGGATTTGATGAATCAACAAAACAACTTATCCTAAATGAGATAAATAACTAAAAGTAAAAAAAATGGTAAGACCAAGAAGATTTAGAAGAGTTAAACTGCAGCCAGGAGTAGATTACTTTAAACCAAGAGGTATTCCTCTGTCCAGTTTAACTGAAGTGATTTTGCAAGTCGATGAGTTTGAAGCAATTAGACTAAAGGACTTAGAATCATTAGAACAAGAAGAATGTGCAAAAAAAATGAACATTTCTCAACCTACTTTTCACAGGTTAGTTAGCTCAGCAAGAAAAAAAATCGCAGATGCAATAGTTAACGGAAAAGCGATAAAAATTCAAGGTGGAAATTACAAAATAAATCTCAAATAAACTCAAAAAAGCAACTAACAAGTATAATACAAATTAAAACTGAACTTTTACGTTCTTTCTTTCTGCTTCTGCAATTTGCAAATACTGTTTTGGCTTTTTACCATAAATTCCCGCAAAGAATTTTCCTGGAAGAAGCTTACATAAGTCGTTGTAACTTAGTATACTGTCGTTGTAAAATTGTCTTGCATAAGCAATTCTGTCTTCAGTTGTTGCAAGTTCTCTTTGCAATTCAAGGAAATTAGAATCTGCTTTTAATGTTGGATAACTCTCAGCAAGAGCAAATATCTTTCCTAAAGCACCTTGAAGAACTTTGTCTGCCTTAACTCGACTTTCAATTCCCTTTGCAGAAACAAGGGCTTTTCTTGCGTTTGTAACTTCAGTTATTACAGATTTTTCATGCTTAACAAAACCCTTAACAGTCTCGAGTAAATTTGGAATCAAATCTGCTCTTCTTTTAAGTTGAACATCAATTTGAGACAAAGAATTGTCTACTCTATTTTCCAAAGTAGCAAATCTATTGTAGTATGAAAAGAAAACTATTGCTATTAAAATCAGCAATCCAATTAATATCCATAATAATGCCATATTTTTTACAATCGATATTTATTTATAAATTTAACTTTAGCATACAAAAAGGTTTATATATCATTTGATATATTAATTATCATGAAAAGTGAACTTGTTAATCCTATTTCCCGAAGCCCAACTCTAGGAACAGTTTTGATGATAGAAAAAACAATCGAAGAATATAGTGGCGAGTTTAACAGAACCGAGATTTGGAAAAAACTCCCAAAAAAAGTGATGTGGCAAACGTACTTAACGGTTTTAGATTATTTGGAAAGCATCAACAAAATTGCCTTCGACAAAAAGGGAACTGTCGGGTACATTTGGAATCCCAAATTAGCAAAGATTCTTTCAAAAAGATCGGAACTTAAAATATGATAAAACCATCAAAAGTAAAATTTATATCTGAAATCTTACAAAAGAATTTTAACTCTTTAAACGAAGATGACCCAATAAAAAAGGCGATTAAAAGAGCTATAAAAGATTTACAAAATAACGCTTTTTTTGGAATTCAACTCCCGAAAAGATTAATCCCAAAAGAATATATTTTTAAGTATGATGTAAAAAATCTTTGGAAATATGACTTGCCTCAAGGGTGGAGACTTATTTACACAATCACTGCCGAAAATGAGGTTCAATTAATTTCTGCAATACTAGAATGGTTTAATCATTCTGAATATGAAAAAAGGTTTAGATATTAATTTAAATCCGTTATCTAATAAAGAATTTAGCAAAGAAAAACTTGATTTTATTTGCAAATGTTTTCTTGGTAATTTGAATTTCTCCAGATTTGTAAGCTTTCAAGAATTCTGTTGCAGGATTTTCACTAGATTCAATTCTGTTTATAACTGATTGCGAAACATAAACTTCCAAAGAAGGCTTTTCAATAATTGTTTCAGAATAATGAACAATTCCTTGCTTAACTTCTACGGAAAATGCAAAAGTTTCATCAATAAAAATATTAGCTTTTTGACTTCCAACTAAACTTTTAACATTGGAAGGGATTTCAAAACCGTCTATTTTAGAATAATCTAATGCACAAACAAGGCTAGAAATCAAGATAAAACTTAGTACAATGAGAACAAGTTTATTATTCATACATTCTTAGAGAATACCCTGCTTAAAAACCTTTCAGTTTATCCTTTTTTCATAAACTTTATAATACCTGCTTACTAAATTAAACTATGATGCAAAAAGAGGGATATAATAGAGAAGACTTTATTCAGTGGTTCTCGGAAATTAATAAAAATTCTGTTCCGATTGCAGGCGGAAAAGGAGCTAACCTCGGGGAGATGTATAATCTAGGAATCCCTGTGCCTCCGGGATTTGTTGTTACAACTGTAGCTTATCATTATTTTATCGACAAATCTAAAATAGGAGAAAGAATTCAGGAATTGTTACAAGAAATAGATTTAGAAAACACAGATCAACTAACTGAAACAACAAAACAAATTCGTGAAATGATTATTGAATCTGAAATGCCAAAAGATTTGCAAGATGAAATAATCGAAGCTTATGAAATTTTAAGTGCTGAAGAAACCTCTGAAAGCGAAAGTGCTCTCAATGTTTTAAAAAAACAGGGTTACGCATTAGTTGCAGCAAGAAGTTCTGCAACAGCAGAAGATTTAGCAGATGCAAGTTTTGCGGGACAACAAGAAAGCTTCCTTAATGTTCAAGGAAAAGAAGACTTGCTTGAACACATAAAAAAATGTTTTGCTTCTCTTTTCACTGCGCGAGCGACATATTACAGAACAAAAAAAGGATTTGATAATAGAAAAGTTGGACTTGCAGTTGTTGTCCAAAGAATGGTAAGGTCTGACAAATCCGGAGTTATGTTTTCAAAAGATCCTTCTTTCAATAACGACAACGTGGTCATTGAAGCTGTTTTCGGACTAGGCGAGGGGATTGTTTCTGGAACAATCACTCCAGATAGATATGCTGTTTCACGAGATTTTGAAATACTAAAACGAGAAATTTCTGACAAAAAAATTGCTATGATAAAAACAGAAAGAAGCAAGAAAGAAATTGTCAAACTCTCTGAAGAAATGTCTAAGGCTCCAACATTAAGTGAATATGATTTAAACAAACTTGCTGAATTTGCATTAAAACTTGAAAAACACTACGACAAACCCCAGGATATTGAATTTGCAATTGAAGAAGGAAAAATTTACATTGTTCAAACTCGAGCAATTACTACAATTGCAAAAAGAGTTGATGAAAATTCTGGAAATTTATCTGGAGAAATTTTAATTAAAGGAATTCCTGCTTCTCCAGGAATTGGAGTTGGCAAGGTAAAGATAATCAAAGATTTATCTCATCTAGGAAAAGTTGAGAAAGGGGATATTCTCGTTACAAAAATGACAAATCCAGATATGGTTGTTACAATGCAAAAATCAGCAGGAATTGTAACAGACGAGGGAGGATTGACTTCTCATGCTGCAATTGTTTCTAGAGAGATGGGTATTCCCGCGATTGTTGGAACTAGACAAGCCACTGAAAAACTTGTTGAAGGGGAAATAATTACAGTTGATGGAACAAATGGAAAAGTTTACAGAGGAAAGGTTGCGGAAATGCAACAAAAAGAAGTTCTCCCCGTAAATGTTAAAACTAAAACAAAAATAAAGGTAATGGTAGATTTACCAAGCTTCGCTGAACGAGCAGCAAAAACAGGATTGAAGGGCGTGGGATTGCTTAGAATGGAAGGAATCATTGCTGAGTCTGGAAAGCATCCAAGATATTTCTTAAATCAAAATAAAATCCAAGATTATGAAGAAGTAATCTACAAGGGGGTTTCTGAGATTGGAGAATATTTTGATGAACTTTGGGTTAGAACTTCAGATATAAGAAGTGATGAATTTCAAAATCTAGAAGGTGCAAATCCTGAAGTTGAAGTTAATCCTATGCTAGGAATGCACGGGGTTAGATTTAGTTTGAAAAATCCAGAAATATTCCGAGCAGAGTTAAAAGCATTAAAGCGAGTTTCTGAAAATGGAGAAATAATAGGGGTTTTACTTCCCCAGATAATCTCAATTGAAGAAGTTCAACAGGTTAAAGCAATCTTAAATGAAATTCATTTCAACAACGCAAGAATCGGGGTAATGATTGAGACACCTGCGGCTGTTGAGATAATTCGAGAACTTTGCGAAGAAGGAATTGACTTCATTTCTTTTGGAACCAATGACTTAACTCAATATACTCTTGCGATAGATAGAGGAAATGAGCAGGTTCAACACTTATATGATGAAATGAATCCTGCAGTACTCCACCAGATTGAATATGTGATTAGAATATGTAAAAAGAATAAAGTTGAAACCAGCATTTGCGGGCAAGCGGGAAGTAAAAAAGAAATGGTGGAATTTTTAGTTAAAAACGGAATAGATAGTATTAGTGTTAATGCAGATGTTGCTGCAGAAATCGCAGAATTTGTTCTTGAAATCGAGTCTAAAATGCCTCAAAATTCTCAAAGCGAAAACAAGGAAAAAGTAAACATTTTCTAAATATTTATAAATAGAAAAACCCATTAACATATATGGCAAAAAAAGGGGAAAAAGAAGAGGAACTAATTACAATAAAAAAGATTGTCAAAACTCGTTCTAAAAAATCTGCAAGAAAAAATTCCCGAAAGAACAGCTCTTATGCTCCAAAAAAGAATGAAAATGTTGAAAAAATATTAATTCAAAATTTTGTTTCTTTGCAAGAAGTGATGACTAACCTTTCGATTAAATTTGATTCCTTGTCCAAGGGAATTGCACGACTTCTAGACCTATTTGAGAAATCTGCTGGTGCATTAATGGAGAAAGATTTGATTGTAACAGACTTGAAGAAAGACGAAAAGAAAGAAAAAGAAACAAAAGAGATTATTGAAGGATTAAACAGACTATTAGAACAAAATAAAGTTTTGGCTAGGGGATTAATTCTTCTTCATGAAGCTAATCAGGGATATAAACCTCAACAAATAATCCCAATTCCTCAGATGCAACAACAAATGCAAATGCCACAACAAATGCAGACACAACAATTTAACAGGCCTAGTGCTCCTGAGGTTCCTCCTCAAAAAGAGCAGGATTCGGGAAACTATCAAAAGTCCATATCTTCTGAAAACAAAAATGCCTAAATTGGAAAAAGAGCCTTTAACAGAGGTTGAAATCAAGAGAAGCCTTGTTCTACTGAGAATCACTCAAGAATTGATTAGGCATTGTGGGGAAAGAGAAATTTTTGAGTTAAGAAAAGTTCTCAAAGAGACGATTGTTGAAAAAATAAAAAAAGACACCTCTCAGAATCTAATTGAAAAAAAAGAAATAACCCCGATAAGATTCACGCCAATAGATTTTTCTCAAGTTAATCTGCCCCCAATTAAACAGTACATTCCTATTCAAGAAAATTTAATTCAAGAGCAATCCGAAGAACCAATTCAAGGAGCAACGAAACCACTTGTTCAATCTAAACGAAAAGAAATCAGCGAAATAAAACAACAAGAAAAACCACAATTAAGACAACCTTCCCCAACTTTTTATGCCCCTCAACAAATGGCAGTCAATTCCTTACCTCAAATTAAAATTCCTGAACCAAAGTTACCCCCAAATTTTGAATATTTGCGTCCAACCCCTACAAATGAAGAAATTAATCTAAAAAAATTAAACTTATTGGTAAAAGATAATTTTGTTAGAACAATTGAATGCCTTGGCCCAAATCAAAATATTATGGTAACTGGAGCAATGGGGAGAAAACCTACTGCAATTCAACTTTCCAAAGAAGAGATTCAAGACATTCTTGAAACATTTGCAATTAAAGCTAAAATCCCTTTAAGCAGAGGGGTTTTCAAAATTGCATTTGGAAATCTTATTCTTTCTGCAATAACTTCAGAGGTTGTCGGCTCGAAATTCGTAATAAAAAAGATGGAAACTTCTAGACTTCAACCGCCCATAAGGAGATAAAAATAAAACAATTTAAGTACAAAATGGAAAATACGATAACTTCACAAAAATTAGCAAGATATTTTAAGATCACTTCAACAGCATTAAGAATAGTTAAGAAGAATATAATTTCTGGAAAAGAAAACTATGCAAAAGAGATAATTGAAATGGCAGAGAACTATGTTTCTGATGCAGAGTATTTCAAAACACAAAAAGATTTTGTTAACGCTTTCGCTTGTTTGAATTATGCTCACGGTTGGATAGACTCAGGAGTGAGATTAGATATTTTTAATGTAAAAGACAATAAATTATTTACAATAAAATAAAAAATAAATATAAAAAGAAGAATTCATCTAAAATAAAATGAAAAAAGAAGTTAAGGTCCTTAGTCTCGGAGGAAGCTTGATTATTCCTGGAGAAATTGATGTAAAGCTCTTAAAAAGATTTCGAGACGTTATTGAAAAAAACACTAAGAAATACAAATTTGTTATTGTTTGCGGTGGGGGAAGCATTGCAAGGAAATACATTTATGCGTTGAGAGAAATGGGTTTAAATGAAGAATTTCAAAGCTTTTCTGGAATCTCTGCTACAAGAATGAATGCTAGATTTATGAGTTACTTTTTTGGAATTGATCCTCGACAAGGAATCCCTCATACGTTAGACACAGTAAAAAGGATGATAAAAAAGCAAGATGTTGTTTTTTGTGGTGCACTAGAATACAAACCAAATCAAACTTCTGATTCCACTGCCGTGGAAATTGCAAGATACTTTAAAACAGAATTCATTAATCTGACAAACGTTGCGGGGCTTCATGATAAAAATCCCTTGGAACACAAAGACGCCAAATTTATCCCAGAGATTTCCTGGTTGGACTTTTTTAAAATGGCGACAAAAAAAGAATTCAAACCAGGACAACATTTTGTTTTAGATCAAAAAGCAGCAAAGAATATTCTAGAACACAAAATTCCAACTTACATTCTTGGAAAAGACCCTAAGCAATTAGACAACTTGCTTCACAAAAAGAAATATGCTGGAACAATAATTTCAGGATAAAAACTCAACCAAAATATCCTTTATTATTCGATTCGGATTTAGACTCTTTTGTTTCTTTCACTTTATTCAAAATAGAAAGCAATTCTGATTTTGAATTGATCCAAAATTCATAGATTTTTTTAATAAAATCTGCATCCTGTTTTTCTGAACTGTCTACATCTAGGATAAGAGATTCTAAACCTATCTCAGAGAGTTGTTTATATAACTCGCTAAGTTTTTTTCTATCTTCTGAGTCTAGGGATTTCACAATTGAAAAAACAAACATTGAGCTATTTGTGGGATTGAGCAAAGTTTCAACAAGTCTTGTAACATTGGCAACTTTATCCGCCATACATTTCTTAAGCTCTTTTACAAGAAAGTCTGTTTCGTTATCTGCAATAACTTCCACCCCAAAATGTTCATTCAATTCAGAGAATTCTGGCAAAGAATATTTGTCTTTAATCAGATAGTACCTTTCCTTTAATTTTTCCAGTTCAGATTTTTCGTTTTCCATGAAATAGGAGTATCCTTCTAGCTTATAAAGTTAATCAAGCCTCAGCTGAGGATTGAACTCAGGACCTCGACATTACCAATGTCGCGCTCTTACCAGCTGAGCTACTGAGGCATACTTAAAACTATAAAAATTGCTATTAAAAAGTTTGCCTATTCAAAACTTACTTTCTTAAAAGTCTCAAAAATAGGAAAATCAATAAAACAATCACAAAAGCTAATCCTAAAAACCCAGAAAGAATCGCCAAAAGCAAGAACACATTCTTGAAGAATAAGTCTTGTAAGAACTTATAAAAGAAAACCGAAAGCCCAAAGATTAAAGCAAAAAGCAAAAGATTGTTGAATGCAATCTTAACTTTGCTAAAATCCCTTGAATTACGGAAAGCTTTTCTTGGCTCTAAAATCTGGTGAAATCTAGCGTTTTGTGAAGATCTTGCCATCACAATTCGTGAAGGCTTTGATTTTTTCTTAGCTTCTTTTCTTGAAACTTTTTTTGCTGTCTTTCTCACCGCTTTTTTCTTTGCCATTTTATTTTAAATAAAAATAATCTAAAGATTAATTTTGAGTTTTATTTACATCCTCTTTAGGAGCTTGTTCAGGAACATCCAAGGTCCAATCCATCTTAATTACATTACTAGTAATCACCCCCAGGTTTCCTGCAAGATGTCCTAACCAAGAGAAGTATAATCCCATCGCAGTTTTAACTCCCTCAAAAGTGCTTAAATCTAAATCATGCCCCCGTATAGAAGCATAAAATCCAAAATAGGTTCCAATGATTAAAACAACTGCTAAAATTACTAAAAATCTTTTTTGACTTCGTTTAATTTCAATGAAAAACCAAAGTCCCGCGATTATCAATAAAAAGATTATCAACATCATCTCCATTTCCATAGTTATAATATAAATAAAGAGATATAAAAACCTTTCTCAAAGGGTATATAAAATCTAGTTAACTTTTTATATTTCAACTGCCAAGTTTAAACATGACAAATAAATTTTACATTACAACTGCAATAGATTACGTTAATGCAAAACCTCATGTAGGGCACGCTTTTGAAAAAACCTTGGCTGATGCTATCTCCAGATGGAATATTCTTAATGGAAGAGACGTGTTCTTTTTAACCGGCGTTGATGAAAACGCCCAAAAAAATGTTCAGGCAGCTGAAAAAGCGGGAGTCCCTGTAAAGGAATTTGTTGACAAAAATGCAAAATTGTTTATTGACCTTTGTAAAGAATTGAATATTGAATATAACGATTTCATAAGAACCACTGCAAAAGAACACTCTGTTGTTGTTCAAAAAATGGTTGCAGACATGATAAAAAAAGGCGACATCTATAAAAGTTCATACAAAGGATTATACTGTGTGGGATGTGAAGCCTATTACACTGAAAAAGATTTAATAAACGGAAAATGTCCTGAACATGAAAAAGAGCCTGAACTTAGAGAAGAAGAAGCGTATTTTTTCAAGCTAAGCAAATACAAAAAACAATTAGAAAAAATTATTCCCAAATACGTTGTGCCGGAATTCCGAGCTAAAGAAGTTCTTAATCGAGTCAAAGAAGAATTAAATGATATTTGTATTAGCAGAAAAGATGCAAAATGGGGAATTGATTTTCCAAATGACAAACATTTTAAGATTTGGGTTTGGATTGATGCCTTAATTAATTATGTTTCTGGATTAAAAGACAAAGAAAAAAAATACTGGCCTGCTGAATGCCATGTTATAGGGAAAGGGATCAACTGGTTCCATTCTGTAATCTGGCCTGCGATGCTACTCTCTGCAGGATATGAACTTCCAAAAACCCTTTTGGTTCACGGATATCTAAATGTAGACGGGAAAAAGATGAGCAAAAGTCTTGGAAACGTAATTGACCCAATTCAACTTTTAGAAAAATATGGAACCGACCCTGTCAGATATTCCTTACTAAAATGTTCGGTGTTTGAAGATTCTGATTATTCTGAAGAAATACTCGTAAGCAGGAACAATGATGAACTTGCAAACAAATTGGGAAATTTAGTAGCAAGAGTTTCTGCGCTTGGCGAAAAATATGGAATTGAAAAAACATCTTCAAGTCTTTCAAAAAAACTGAAATTAAAACAAATTGAAAAATACTTTGAAAAATTTGAGACTGAAAAGACATTAGGATTAATTTTTGAATTCGTTGATGAGTGCAATTCTTACATTCAAGACAAAAAACCTTGGGAGACCCATGATAAAAAAGTTTTGTATGAATTAGCTGATGCAATCAAATATCTTGCAGTCTTACTTTGGCCATTTATTCCAGAAACTTCAGAAAAGATTGCGAAACAGTTAGGATTTGAAATAAAACCTAACATATTAAAAAATTTAGAAAAAATTGAAATTAAAACTGTGAAAAGAGGGGAAATTCTTTTCAAGAAAATTTAAATACACAAATAAAATTAAAATAATGTGACGGAAGGAATAATCGAATTCGCGGACTGGGAAAAAGTAGATTTGCGAGTTGCACAAATTAAGGAAATTGAAGAAATTCCTGGCTCAGACAAGCTTTACAAATTATCTGTAGACATTGGAACAGAAACCAGAACAATTTGTGCAGGAATAAAACCTTATTACAAAAAAGAAGAACTGAAAAACAAAAAGATAATTGTTGTTGTGAACTTAGCTCCAAGAAAACTTTTAGGAATAACCAGCCAAGGAATGCTTTTAGCAGCTTCAAACTCTGACCATACCAAGGTTATACTTCTTTCTCCTGAAAAAGATATCGAAGCGGGAAGCAAAGTTAGATAATTTATAAAGAAGATCTATCAAAAAGAAACCCAGAAACATTAAACACTGCCTTTTTTGATTCTGTTGTTAGCCCTAATCATATCAAAGAATTTTTCCAATAATCTACCTTTATCTTTGTTGGAATTGTAATCTACTTTTAAAATTCGTGCGGCAATTTCCTTATAAGCTCTAGCAGGTTTGCTTCGTGGATGAGTGTGAACAATCGCATCTCTCATGCTCAATGATTCCTGAACACATTTGTCTTCGGGAACGCTTCCCAAGACCGGGACTTCAAGCATTTCTTTAACTGTTTCTGGCTGCATTTCTGCATGATTTCTTCTAACTCTTGTAACAATAACTCCCAAGATAGGAATTCTCATTTCATTTGCCAATCTGATTGCTTTTAATGCATCTGTAACAGCTGGCATCTCAGGATTTGTAACGATAATAAGTTCATCAGCCATCCTAATTGCAGAAATAGCTTCTTCTCCTAATCCTGCTGCACTGTCTACGATTACATAATCTGAAATTTGTTTAAAATCCTCTTTATAATCTGCAAGTCTAGCATGCTTAACCCTTTTCAATTCACGAATTGACAAAGAAGACGGAATTATTTTCAACCCAGATTCATGTTCATAAACAGCCTCAATCGGATCTGCTTTTTTTAAAAGAACATGATTTAAGCTTACTGGGACTTCAGGCGAATTTAAGTGAATTCCCACATTGGGCGTAGAAAGATTGCCGTCAATAATTAAAACATCTCCTCCAAAATAATGTATAGCTGCACCTAAATTAATCGCAGTGGTAGTTTTTCCAACTCCCCCTTTACCGGAAGTTATAACAATAAATTTTTTCATTTTGAATCTGATTAAAATAGGATAAAATTAATTTATCGTGAAAGAAATTGTCGAGTTTCGCTTATAAACTTTTCGAGCATGCTTGCGTAAGATTTCAATTTTTCCAAGTCCACGGAAATCTCTTGTCCGCGATACATAATTTTCAAAGCAACGTTTTTTCTAAATTCTCCTATTCCCTCCTTTTTCAATTCTTCGAGTTTTCTTAGCATTTCATAAAATTCAATTACTTCCAAAAAATTCTTTTCTTTTTTGAATAATTTTTTCATTTCGTCAATTTTGCCAATTGGGCTTGTTGGGACAGAAGAAATTTTCTTTTTTGATTTAGCGTGTTTAAGAATTTCGGCTATGCTGACTTCAATCATCTTTCTCCAACGCAAAAGGAGATTTGTTATAACATCACAAGTCTTGGTGTATTTCAAACTAACATAAAGCAAATGATCTGCTCGAATTTTCTCGTCGATTATATCTTCCATCATGGATTACGTTTAGAACTATCTCTTTTAAAGGAGATAGTATTTTTATATTTTTCCAGATGTTAAATTAAGAATGCTTTCTGCCAAATCTCCTGTTTCTTGTAAGGATCGCTTTGCCTCTGCTTTTGAACAGCCTGTTTTTTCCATTACGATTTTGATATCGCTTTCTGAAATTCCGGATTCTTCTTCAATATCTCCTGAAATTTGAAGAGATTCTTGCCCCTGCATCTTAATTTTAACAACACTAGGATTATTAATTACAAGTTTATTCCCATCTTGTTTTTCGATTACAACTCTTAAAGCATCAATTTCTTCTTGGGAAATTCCCATTTGCTTCATTACTGCCTGCATTTTTTTAGGATTTAGATTGAGCATTGTTCAACAAAAAATATTTTATAACTTAACAGAAAATTCAAGTACAATTCTTGTGGTTACCAACAAAACAATGAAAAGGATAACCTGAGTTGGGCTTAAGTTAAAATAACTGGATTTTTTCTCGTTTAGCCTCATTATTCCTCCCATCCCAGAAGGTGTTGAAATTCCTGAATTTTGTGCCATGGTTTTTAAATACAACCGGAGTATAAAAATGTTTTGCGGATTTATCAAATTTGCATAATTCAAGAAAATTGATAAATTTTAAAAGATAGAAATCTATGATTAAACATCAAAATAAATTAATTTATACTTAACAACAAAAACAAGGAAAAACAAAATGTACAATTTCAAAGAAACTGAAAAAAAATGGCGGGAATTCTGGGAAAAAGAAAATGTTTACAGATTTGACCCAAAATCTAAAAAAAAGATTTACTCAGTTGATACCCCTCCTCCAACACTCTCGGGAAGAATGCACATTGGACACACTTCTTCTTACTCTCAGCAAGATTTCATAATCAGATACAAAAAAATGAAAGGTTTTGAAATATTCTATCCTTTCGGAACAGATGACAATGGGCTTCCAACAGAAAGACTTGTTGAAAAAAGTAAAAATATCAAATCAAAAGATATGTCTCGTGCAGAATTTGTTAAGCTTTGTATGGCATTTATAAAAGAAGAGCGCCCAAAATTCATCCAAGACTGGAAAAATTTGGGAATAAGCTGTGATTGGAATCTAATTTATTCTACAATTGAAGATGAATCTAGAAGAATTTCTCAATGGTCTTTCCTGGATTTATACAAAAAAGGAAGAATGGAAAGAAAAGACGCACCTGCAATGTGGTGCCCTGAATGTAAAACAGGTGTTGCACAATTTGAACTTCAAGACAAACAGGCAGATTCTTCATTTAATGATTTAACTTTTGAGATTCAAAAAGAAAAAGCAACAATTGCAACAACTCGTCCTGAACTTTTACCTGCTTGCGTTGCAGTATTTTATCATCCAAATGACAAAAGGTACAAAAAATACAAGGGAAAAACAGCGAAAGTCCCTCTTTTCAATTTTGAAGTTCCTGTTATGGAAGACAAAAGAGTTGATGAAACCAAGGGAACAGGGCTTGTTATGTGCTGCACGTTTGGAGATCAAACAGATATGGAATGGCAAAAAGCTTACAATCTTCCAATAAAAATCGCAATTTCTCCAGAAGGAAAGATGACAGAAATTGCAGGAAAATATTCCGGAATGCCAATCAAAGCAGCGAGAAAAGAAATAATTCAAGATTTGAAAAACGCCAAATTATTAACAAAAGAAACACCAATCCAGCATATTGTTAATGTTCATGATAGGTGTGGAACACCAATTGAATTTGTTAAAAGCAAACAATGGTTTGTGAAATATCTTGATTTAAAACAAGATATGATAAAATGGGGCGAGCAGCTTAACTGGTACCCTGAATTCATGAGACACAGATATGACAATTGGGTAAACGGGCTTCAATGGGATTGGCTTATTTCCAATCAAAGACACTTTGGAGTTTCTCTTCCTGTTTGGTATTGCAAAAAATGTCAAAAAGAAATGATTGCACAAGAAAAACAGCTTCCAGTTGACCCCTCAAAGGATAGACCTTTAATTGCATGCAGATGCGGAAGCAATGAATTTATTCCAGACACAGATGTCTTAAACACTTGGTTTACCTCTTCCATGACTCCAATGATTGTAAATAATCTTGTAAAAGATGAATCAGCTAAAAAAAGAATTTTCCCTATGAGTTTGCGCCCTCAAGCACATGACATAATCAGTTTCTGGCTTTTCAACACAATGGTGAAGTCTCATCTCCATCAAAACAAGAATCCCTGGGAAGACACAATAATTTCTGGATTTGTTACATTAAAAGGAGAAAAAATGTCAAAGTCCAAAGGGAACACAATCAACCCTCAAGAAGTTATTGAAGCACATGGTGTTGATGCGGTAAGATACTGGGCAGCTTCTTCTAAACTCGGAGAAGATTTTGATTACAATGAAAAAGATGTTTTAACAGGAAAGAAATTTGTCAACAAATTGTTTAACGCAGCAAACTTTGTTTTCATGAACCTGAAGCATCAAGCCAAAAAACCAGAGTTAATGGAAACAGACAGAATTTTCCTTTCTGAATTAAATGAATTAATCCAATCCGCAACAAGCGCATTTGACTCTTACAATTTTTCAAGAGCTAAATCTGAAGCAGATAATTTTTTCTGGAAAAACTTCGCAGACAATTATTTAGAGATTGTCAAAAATCGTGTTTACAATGGAACAGAAAAAGAAAAAGCTTCTGCATTTTATACTCTTTATACTGCTCTTTTAGTTTTCATTAAACTATTTGCTCCGATAACCCCTTACATAACCGAAGAGATCTATCAAAATCACTTCAAAAAATATGAACAAGAAAAATCAATTCATTTATGCAGCTGGCCAGAAAAAATAGAAGTTAAAGACAACGGGGATGACGATGAAAAATGGCAAAAGATAGTTGAAATAATTTCCAAAGTCCGCCAAGAAAAAACCCGAGCCCAAAAGCCAATGAATGCTCCGATAAAACTTACCTTAGACAAAAAAACAATGAAATTCTTGAAAGATTGCTTGCAAGACCTTCAAAGCGTAACAAATTCTTCTGAGATTAAAGAAGGCGAATTCCAAGTTAAGTTTTAGTGGGTCGCTAAGCAGTTTTATAAACAATTATCATTTAAAATTAATATGGCTGTAAGTAAATTTGAATTAGGAGAATTGATAAGAGAACTAGAAAGTCATAAAGGAAAGCATACAGAATTAGTCACAGTTTATGTTTCTGGCGGGTATGACATGAATGCTGTTCAAAGACAGCTGGAAGCAGAAAAATCCACTGCAAAAAACATCAAATCAACTACTACAAGAAATAATGTTATTGATGCCCTTGAAAAAATAATTCGAGAGATGAAAACATTCAGAAAAACACCTGAAAACGGAGTTGCTTTTTTCGCGGGAAATATTTCACAAGTTGAAGGACAACAGGATATTGGTTTTTGGGAAATTGAGCCTCCAATGCCATTAAAAACACGTCTTTACAGATGCGATAAAGAATTTGTGCTTGATCCATTAAGAGAAATGATGGAAGTTGATGAAGTTTTTGGACTTTTAGTTATGGACAGAAAAGAAGCAACAATTGGGGTTCTTGAAGGAAAGTTAATTAGAGTTGAAAAAAGAATGACTTCAGGTGTTCCAAGCCAAATTAAAGCAGGGGGACAATCTTCTCAAAGATTCCATAGAATTCTTGAAGGTTTAACAAAAGATTTCTACAAGAGAATTGCTGAAGAAATGAAAAATATTTTTTATGAAATGAAAAAACTTAAGGGAATAATTGTTGGTGGACCGGTTCCCACTAAAGATGAGTTCCTTGATGGAGAATACATGATGACAAGGCTCAGAGAGAAGGTTATTGGAAGAATTGACACCGGGGACACATCTGAATCAGGGTTAAAAGAGCTTGTTGAAAAAGCAAATGAACTTCTTGCGCAGCAAGAAATCACTAAAGAAAAAAAAGAAGTTCAAAGTTTCTTTGAAGCACTTGCAAAAACCCCGGATAGATCTAGCATTGATTTAGAACACATAAAAAAATCCTTGGAGATGGGTGCTGTTGAAAAATTATTTATTTCAGAAAAAGTTGATAAAAAAGTATTACATGAGCTTCAGAAAATGGCTGAAAACACTGGTGCAGAAATCAAACTTATCTCCACAGAAACTGAAGAGGGAATTCAATTTTATAATCTTAGAGGTGTTGGTGCAATCTTAAGATACAAGGTTCACTAAAACTTCATCTAAAAAATAAGATGGAAATAACTGAAAAAACCGCAAAAGAGATTGATGAAGCAAAAGAAAAAGAGTATCTAAAAAAAGTTGAAGCTGTTCTATTTATCGCTGGAAGATTTCTTTCGATGCCCGAATTAGTTTCATTTACTGATTTGAATCCGATAATAATCCAAGAGATTATTGAAGAATTAAAAGAAAGATACAACAATGAAGACTCTGCAATTGAAATTGTTGAAAGAGACAAACTCTGGAAAATGGATATCAAAAAAGAATTTTCAGATATTATCAACAAAGTTGCTTCAGGAAACTCAGAATTTTCAAGAGCAGAACTGGGAACCCTGGCATTCATTGCATTCAAGCAGCCAATAAAACAGTCTGTTGTAATAAAAACAAGAAGCAACAAAGCATATGATCATATCAAGAAGTTTATGGATTTGGGATTCATTAGAAAGAAAAAAGCAGGGCATACTTATGAAATCTCGTTAGCAACAGAATTCTATAATTACTTTAAAGTCCAAGATTCAGAAAGTTTCATAAAAAAGATCGGAGAAAACAAAGATGATTGAGCTAATTACAGGAGTTTATCTTTTTTACATATTCATTTCTCTTTATATGTTAATATTGTTCTTTTTGATTTATATTCCAAATAGAAAAAAATTCTTTTATTATCCTCCAATAACTAAAAAATACACTTTAGATATGATCGTGCCTTGTTATAATGAGCAAGAGAATATTGAAGGAACAATAAAATGTTTGTTGAACTCAGGTTATGAAAACTTAAAAAAAGTAATTGTAGTAGATGACTGCAGCACAGATAATTCTTTTCAGATAATAAAGAAACTTGCTAAGGAAGATCCCAGAGTTATTGCGGTTCAGACTCCAAAAAATACCGGAAAAGCTAGTGGAGCTAAAAATTACGGAGTCAAGTTTTCTGATGCAGAATTAATTGGGTTCAGTGACGCGGATTCTTATCCTGAAAAAGATGCTATAATCAAAATGATTGGATTCTTTGATGAAGAAAAAGTTGGAGCAGTCACCTCAAGCATCTTTGCTAAAAATAAAGAGAAATTTATTGAAAGATTACAATCATTGGAATATCGAATTATAGTATTCTCTAGAAAACTGTTAGGCTTTGTTGATTCAATCTATGTAACCCCGGGACCATTAGCAATTTACAAGAGAAAAATATTTGAGGAGATAGGAAGATTTGATGAAGACAACTTAACAGAAGATATTGAAATCACCTGGAATCTTGCTTCAAAACATTACAAAATAAGAATGAGTCCTTCTGCAAAAGTTTACACAGTTGTTCCAAATGAATATTCTCACTGGTTAAAACAGAGAGTAAGATGGAATATAGGGGGAATACAAACAATCATGAAGTATAAAAAATCTTTTTTAACTAGGGGAATGCTTGGAAGTTTTATTCTTCCTTTCTTTGTATTATCTTGGATAATAGGAATATCTGGATTCTTAATTTTAATCTATAGATCTCTAAGAAGCTTAATTTTGAACAGTTTATCTTTATTTTACTTTGCCAAAACCGATGCTCCGATGATTAGTCTGGATAATATCAACATCCACCCAAGCATACTATTCCTCTTTGGAATATTTATTATGATGTTTAGCTTAATTTTCACTTTAATCTCTTTGGGTCATTCTAGAGAAGCAGGTTTTAAAAAGAATAAAATAATCAGTTTATTAGCTTATATGTTTGTTTATGTTTTATCTTATCCCATAATACTCTTTAAATCAGTTTACAAGGCAATTCGGGGAGGATACTCATGGTGAACTTTGAAAACTCAAAAAATGCGTTTTGGATGGCTTTAATAGTGACTACTGCAATTTTTGTGTTAGGATTAACTCTAGGTTTTATTTTGGAAAATTCGAGAACCCAAAAAATTGAAGAATTTTACGCTCATTCAGAGATTTCGCTTATAGACTCGATGGCATTAACTAAATTCTTAGAGATTGATTTTAAGGATTGCGAACAAGTTTCAAATGCACAAAGAGAATTTGCAGATAGGGTTTACGAAGAAGCATTAATATTAGAACAATATGAAGCCGCAGGAAAAATAACTGAACAACTAAAACTAGCACATAAAAAGTATGATCTGATGAGAACAATTCTTTGGATGAATATTCTTAAAACTGAAGAAAACTGCTCAAAGAAAATGAATACAATAGTGTACTTATATGAATATGAAACAGAGGATTTAGATAAAAAGGCGAGCCAATCTGTTTGGTCAAGGGTTTTATTTGAATTAAAGCAAAATAAAGAAGATAATCTCCTGCTCATTCCTATCGCTGCAGACAGTAATATATCTTCCTTGGAATTAATGTTAAAAAAATTCAATGTTTCTAAACTTCCTGCTTTAGTAATAAACAACAAAGAAATAATCTATGAGTTAAGTTCTTCGGAAAAATTAGAAACATATCTCAAAAACTAACTATATTAGCATATAGAAATATTAAAAAAGGGAGATTATATCACTCTCTCATGGAAAAATGTGTGAGATGTGGTGTTTCTGAAGAGAAAAAACCTTTATTAGATGCAATTTCTCGAGATGGACTTGTAAAAATTTGTAAAGATTGTAATTATGCTGAAAATCTTTTAATTGTTAAGAAAACAGAACCAAAACCTGTTGAACAGCCTGTTCAGCCTACTCCTGCTCCTAGAAAGATTCCAACTGTTTCTCTTTTAGACTCACAAAAGAAAATTGAAGCTTTAAGAAAAGAAAGAGCAGAAAGGCTTGAAAAAGAATCTGCTTATCTTACAGAATTAAGAAAGAGAAATGTAAGAGAAGAAATAAAAAATAACCCTATTGAAACTTCAAATATGCTTGAAAACTTCCACTGGACAGTTATGAGGGAAAGAAGAGCTAGGCACATGAGCATCAAACAGCTTGCAGAAGCAATTTCAGAACCAGAACCAATGCTTAAACTTCTTGAAGAAGGAGCTTTGCCTAGAGAAAGAGAAAGGATTGTTCAAAAACTAGAAAATTATTTCAAAATCAAACTTACAAAACAACCTGAACTTTTCCAAAATGAACCAAAATTGAACTTAAACGGATTAGGTTCTAATTCTGCAACAGATTCAGGAGTTCAACAAGTGGAAATAACTGAAAAAGTTTCTAAATTTGATGGCATAAAAAACAAATTCGCTAGCCTTTTCAAGAAAAAAGAAAAGCCAGTTCAAGATATTTCTAGTTCAGAAGATGAATCCATAAATTTATAAACTAACTTTAAGATTTTTGAATATGGAATTCAATATAACTGAAATTTCAAAAGACGAAGCAGACATTGAGCTAGAAAACATTACTTTAGCTGAAATTCTAAGAGTTTATCTTAATGAAGACTCTGCCGTAACATTTGCTGCTTGGAGAAGAGAACACCCAACAGAACACCCAATTTTAAAGCTTAAAACAAAGGGAAAAAGCCCAAAAAAAGCAGTTGTTGATGCAATTGCAAGTATTTCTAAAGAGCTTGATAAAGTTGAAACAGAATTCAAGAAATTGAAGTAAGTACAATAATACTTATTAATTAGGGCAAAGCACTTAATTTATGAAAACTGAAAAAATTTCTAGTGGAAGTTACGACTTAAACAAATGGCTTTACGGAGGTTATGAAACAGACATAATCACAATGATTGCTGGGCCTCCTGGAAGCGGCAAAACTAATTTTGTTATGCTTGCTGCATGCAGTCAGGCGAAAAAGCAACACAAGGTTCTTTTCATTGACACAGAAGGAGGATTTTCAGTGGATAGAGTTAAACAAATTGTTGGAGAGGATTATGAAAAAATTCTGGAAAATATCTTTATTCTTAATCCGACTAGTTTTGAAGAACAAAAAAAAATATTTTCAACTCTTTTAGACAAAGTAAAGAAAAACGATGTTAACTTGATTATTGTTGATGGAATGGCTATGCTTTATCGCCTTGAGCTTGGAGACGCAATAAGCTTGAAAGATGATGAAAAAGTCCGTCAAATAAACAGAGAAGTTGCAAAGCAAATGCGAGACTTAGCTGAAATTTCCAGAAAACAAAATATTCCTGTTCTTATTACCAATCAAGTGTATTCTCAGTTTCTTAGCGAAGAAGAATTGAAACAAGGTGTTAGGCGAGAAATTAATATTGTTGGAGGAGATTTATTCAAATATTGGAGCAAATGCATAATTGAGCTTACAAATGAAAACAAAAAGCGAACAGCAAAACTGATTAAACACAGAAGCCTTCCTGAAAAAGAACTAGCATTTGAAATAAAAGAGAAAGGGATATTCAAGCGCGGCTGGATTTAATTGAAATAATCTTTAATTAAATAAACACAACCAAAGAGGCAAGATGGCTGAAGAAATAAAATTTGAAGTAATTAAAAAAATAACAGAACTGGGTTTCAAATACAGAAATTTAAACAATATTTCTAAACTGGACACTAATTCTCCTCCTAGTGTTTTTATTGGTTCTGCCTTGAAATATCCTTTAGTTAATGTGGGAATTCTTTCTCCCTTGGAAAAAGACGAGAATGCTTGGGTTTATGATGACACAAAATACTGGGCTAACAATGATTTCAAAATCCATGATGTAATCAAACTTAGAGACAGCTTGCTTAACTCCAGATTTCAATCAAAAATTTATGACACGCGAACAAACAACAAGTTCTTGCAAATCGCACGAGATATTGCAATTGCATCCAAGCCTGTTGATGTTGAAATTGAATTAAAAAATCATCTTAATATTAACGGTTCAAAAGATAGAATAGTAACTCCGCACGGAATGAAGGGAAGTTTAAAGCAAGCGCGAATCACTGACAATGTTTCGGTTAATCAAAAACTTGACAAAGTTATGGGAGATGAAATCAAAGCAGCAGAAGGGTTAAAATATCTTTACAAAAATAGTTTTGATTCTTACACTTTAAGCAAAATTCTTAGCGTCGGAGTTTTAGGGTTAACTAAAAACAAAAAACTTGTTCCAACTCGTTGGAGCATCACTGCAACAGATGATACCTTAGGAAAATCATTAATCAAAGAAATAAAGCAATACAACTGGATTGAAAATTATGAAATGTTTCTTGGAGAATTTTTAGGAAACCAGTATCTTATTTTGCTTTTCCCAAGCGTTTTTAGTTTTGAATTATTTGAACTTTATTTACCAAGAAGTTCTTGGAATCCAAGTGCAACAATAAAAGCTTCTACAGATTATGAAGGCTATTCTGGAAGAAAAGAATATGCTTCGAGCACAGCAGGAGGATATTATGCAACACGTCTTTCAATTTTAGAATATTTAAGCACAATAAAAAAACAAGCAGCGATTCTTGCAATCAGATTGGAAACACCCTCTTACTGGGCTGCCTTGGGTGTTTGGGTTGTAAGAGAATCTGTAAGAAAAGCCATGAACAACAGAAAACTTGAATTCAACAATCTGCCTGAATTTTTAGAAAGCGCCAAGAAAATCGGCAAAGCGAAATTTGACTTTGATTGCGAACCTATTTTAGAAAAAAGCAAACTTCTCACACAAATTAAAACTCAAACAAGACTGCAAGATTATTTTTAAAAT
>CAYQOY010000004.1:3113-55634 GCA_964419275.1 Candidatus Woesearchaeota archaeon | reverse complement strand
CAACAATTCAAGCAAATTTATTGCAATGATATCTCTGTATGAAATAAATCCTTTCCAGAGTTTTAAAAATTCCAGGGGAAGAGATTTTGCAACTTTAATAAATCCAATTATATATTTATTTCGTAATGATTACATCTTAAAACAATTTTTAAAAAAAGTGAAAGAATGTTGGGGGGTTCCAAATTCCTTCATTTGCCTTAAATATAACAAATAAAATCTCTTTAATTCCGTTAGATTATCTATCTTCAGGATAGTAAGGTTTGATTTTTCTGCTTTTCTGATGTCATTTCTCGTGTGTTTATGAAATCTATCCCAAAAATCTTCTTGAGAAGTAAGTTCAGAAATTATATGTCCCTTGCTAACATTTTCTTGGAACCCTTTTTCCTTCAAAAGTTTTCGCGTCTTATTTAAGTTAGAATCTGATTCGCTCAATCTAATTTCAATTTTGAGATTATTATCTTTTTCAAGCATCTCTTCCAGTTCTTTCTTTTTAATTTCTTGGTTTAAGAAAATTGTATCTAAAAAGGGAAGAAAGACGCATTTATCTTCGAAAATCTTGCTTCTAATGAATATTCCTGGGTTTTTGCTTAATGTACCATAAACCTTGCAATTAGAATAAGTTTTAGCTAAAATGTTTGGAAAAACTTCTTGGAAACTCATCTTAGGGCCTCCATATAAATCTTTTTCAACTTTTTGTTTCTTTCTTTAATAGAAAATTTTCCAGATCTGATCACTTCTCGGCATTCTTTTGACATTTTATTCCTTAATTTTTTGTTTTTTATTAATAATCCTGTTTTTCCTACAAGCTGTTCAATTATCTCCTTTTCAATTTTTCCAATTCTTTTAAGCTTCTTGTAAATTTTATTCCCTTGGTAAGAAGGAGCATCGACGATAAAACCAGTTTTTCCATCTTCGATTATTTCTCTACAGTTAGTCGTTCCTCCAGTATTTAATGCTACAACAGGCAAACCATAAGACATTGCCTCAAGCAATGAAAATCCAAAGGTATCTAAAAGGCTAGGATAAAAAAAGATATCTGCAGATTTGTAATATTCAATGAGTTTTTTTTGAGGAACTAAATCCAATATTTTGATTTCAGGATATTTTTCTTTTATTTTTTGAGGCACATCAGAAATGAAAATAATTTCAATGTCATGTCTCTTTTTGAGTCTTTTCAAGGTTTCTAAAGCAATAAGTCCTCCCTTAACCCAAAAATATCTTGCCGCATATAAGATTGTAATCTTCTTATGTTTGGTTGTTCTGAAACTAGGGAAAGGAACCGCAGGGCAAACAACTTCCAGTTTATTTTTAACCTCGGGCATGATTTCAAGAATATCTTTTTTGATTGTATTTGTCCAAGGCATAATCTTCTTGCAGTTTTCACTTAAAATTATTTTTTTAATTTGTTCTCTCTTCCTTTTTTGAAGTGCTCCAGAAATCCAGAATTGCCACCAAGATTCGAAATCAGCAACCCAGGGGGAATTGTTAAGGCTTAGACAATGTGCACAATGTATCAAATCAAATTTTTCTTCAGTCTTAGTGCTATGAGCATTTAAAATGGGTATTCCCAAGGCATGAAAAACTCCTCGAATGCTTTTTTTGATGGAGTTTGAAAGCAAAAAGCGCTTTTTGTTGATAATAACTCCTTGCTGTTTTGCAGCATTAAGAAATTCAACGCCTTCGGGGGGATTATCTATTAAATATTTATAATAAGGCGAATCTGGAAATTTCCAAGGATATTGAAGATATACTTTCATTTCATTACATTTTGTTTGATTGTGTTTCATGATAAAATCTCAATAATCTTTTTACTTACTCCTTTTTCCCCATAAGGATTTTTGAAATTCTTTACTTTAATTTTATTATTTTCTATCTCTTGAATAATCTTTTTTGCTTTTTCAACATCTAACTTTGTAAGAAAATTAATTCCTGTCGAAAGACCTTCTTGGCGCTCGGTTTTCTCTCTTAAGATAAGGCAAGGCTTCTTGAAAACAAGACTTTCCTCTTGTATTGAACCTCCATCAGTTAAAAGATATTTGGAATTTGCTAGAAGATAAATAAATGTAAGATAATCGGTTAAGGGGTGTATCTCAAGATTTTTCATTTCTTCCAGTTTTTCCATTAAATGATATTTTTCCAGAAAAAACCGGGTGTTATCATGAAGAGGCCAGACAGCAGGGATACTAATACTTTCAATTATTTCTACAACTTTTTTAAGTCTTTTTTCATCATTTAAATTTTCGTGTCTGTGAATATTTATCAAGGCATATTCTTCTTTTCTTTTTTGAAGGCCTTTATCTTTTTTCGCTTTTTCGTAACAGATTAGCGCAGAGTCAATGATGGTGTTTCCAACGTTAAATATTTTCTTTCTTTTGATATATCTTTTAAGATTATTTTCCGATCTTTCAGAAACTGCTAAAAGGATGTCTGAAAATCTGTCGCAAATTATACGAGAAATCTCTTCGGGAAATGGTTCAAGAAGCTTGCCAGATCTCAATCCTGCTTCTAAATGGACACTTTTCCATTTCTTGGAAAAATTCAGCAGTTTGCTTGAGCCAATTGCCGCAGCAGCACTGCTCATAGTGTCTCCATGATAAATAACATAAGAAGGTTTAATCTTTTTCACAACTTTTCTAATTTTCAAGATCATAGCTAAAAACCAGAAAATTGAGTTTTTATTGACTTTAGACCAAAATTTTGTGCTTAATTTAGGCTCTTCGCTTAAAACAAAATCTGGTTTTTTAATTCCAAAGTCTTCACAAGCTTTTCCCAAAGGGTGCTGTCCTGTGTGAATAAAGCAATACTCTTTTTTTTGTTTTTGCAGTTCTATCATCACAGGCATGCATTTTATTAATTCTGCTTTTGTTCCCAAAATAATTGTTATCATCTTCGTAATTATCTCTCTTCAAAACTTTATTTGTTTATATTCTTTATGAAATAGAACCTTAAGAAGTAAAATTAAAATTATCCAGTAATCCCCAAGAAGCGTTATCTCTTTGATTCCATCCCTCGGGAACATCTAAAAATTCTTGATGAGTAATCGTATTTTCAGGGTAATCTACTTTCCAAATCTTTATTGGGCCTCTTAATCCTTGGTAATAAAACAAATCTCCTAAATTAATGTTTTGCTGCTTTAGGTTTTTAACTAAAAAATCATCTTCGCTATGGGCTAATTTGATAGTAGAATACTTTTTGAAAGGATCATTCATAAGGTATAACTGGGCAAATAAACTCTTTGAAACTTTATTGGAAAGGTAAATCGCTGCGCCAAGTCGTTCAACATAAATATTTTCGTTATTGTTTACTAATGAAGGAACAATTCTGATTATTGCATTTATTCCTTTCCCAAAGTCTATAATTTTATCATCAAAATAAGCGTATCTGACTGGAATGGAAATTTGTTTGTTATTGTAATAATACACTGCTTCAGGAGCAGAAGTAAACTGAATTGTACTTTCTGTTTCAATTGTTTTGGTAATTAAACCTACAAAATATGCTTTTCCTTGAGGAAGAAAGATTTTAACCCCTCCTTCATTTTCATACACAATATCTTCGTCTACAAAAGTAGCTCCTTGGTATATTCTCACTTTTGTCCCATTTGTTTCTTGAGATTGTTCAGGCAAATAAACTGCAACAGGAATCTCAGCAATTCTATCTGAGCCATCTCTTCCTGAGCCAATGCTACTATATGCCCCGTATTTTCCTAAATCTGATGAATCTATCAACAAATAGGATACATTGTGCGTTTTCATTAAGCTTAAGGCGGTTTCAGGATAAGGGGTTGTTAAAAGGTATCTTCCAGTGGTATGATCCCACCAGTCTGTAAAGTGCCCCCCATCTGTTACAGTAGGTCTTTTTCCCATTGTTTGAACCCAGTATCCATAATCCCACCAGTGAACAAAAACACTGTTTTCAGGAGTATTATTAGAAACCCAGTTCATGGCATATTGCCATTGTTGATTGTATGAGCTTGGAGCAACATAAGGAGCAGAGCTAACTGTAGAAATGGCATAATTCATCAATACAGAAGAACTAACAATCATAGAAGCAATTAATCCTAAAAAAACAATTAATCTCAATAGTTCATCTTTTGTTTTCAAATAATCAAATATTTTAATTAAAAAATAAACTGCAGCTAAAATAATCATTGGCGCAATTATAAAAAAGAGTCTTACTGCTCCTCTCATAGAAACAATTGCCCAGAAAGAAAAGGAAATCAATAAAAGAGAAGATAAATCTATTTTCGAAAAGTCTTCTATTGTTTTTTTGTCTTTGCGGATTCCTGCAAGAAGGTAAATTATTAACACTGTTAATGTAAACAAGATTAATCCTCCAAAATAAAGCAACTTTGAAATTGCATTTTCTCCGTTAAGTAAATGCGTTGAGGAGATTCTACTGAAAACAAAAGTAAGAATAAAGATTATAAATGAAAAATTAAGAACAAATCTTTTTTTAATTTCAAAATGCCCCACAGTTTCGCAAAATATCAAAATGACCCCTGCAAGAAATATCCAGATAAGGCCCCCAAAACTTTCAAGAGCCTCTAAAAAATAAGGAGCCCTATTTTCTGCAACAGTTAATCCCACCCTTCCTTCACCGAAAGGTTTCAAAAATCCTTCAATAACTCTTGGTAAAAGTTCAACGATAAATGTAGGTTTTAACAGTATTAAAATCAAGATTCCTAATACTGCTGCTAGAAGAATAGAAATAATATTTTTAGGTATCTTTATTTTATCGGAAATTCTTTTTACAAAATTAAGATTTTTAAGTTTGGTTTCAAATAAAACAAAATTTATTAATAAAACAAATAAGACTCCTGCAGCGAAGCCATAGTCAGTTATACTTGTAAGCATTGAAATAATGCTTTTTGTTCTAAACAAATCTACCAATATTCCCGAAATAACCACGCACGCAAAGATAACTAAATTTTTTTTATGAGACACATTAAAGAAAAAAGCGGACAGGGCTGCAAAAGAAATTACCATATAAATATACTTATAACCTCCCCAAGACCAAGCCATAGCGCCAGCAGATAATCCCGCGAGAATTCCGTAAATCATCCAAGATTTCACTTTTTCTTTTTTCCAGGCAAGGCAAAAGAACAAGAAAGTTAACCAGAACCAAATCATTCCCAAACTTTCTAATTCTGGAATTCCTGCAATTGTTCTATGCAGCATTGCCGGCACAAAAGAGTAAAAGAAGCTAGCAAGTGTTGCACCCAATAAAGATTTTTCTTTAGAAAGTTTAAATGAGAAGAGAGTGTAAACAAACCCAAAAAAGAGCATCAAAGAAATAACGAAAAAGATTACTGGAGAAATAATTGCAGCATAAATTATAGACATCTCTGTTGTAAATACAGAAGAAATTTTGTAAACAGAATAAATTGCCCAAGGCATCATACTGCTGTAAATATAACTTGGTGCCCCAAGAGGAGCATATCTCATTAAGTCAGTTTGTCCAAGATTCTTCATTTCAACAATTTCTCTAACATTTCTTAAGTATAGATAAGGGTCAAGGTCAGGCCCAAGCTCTAATTCGCCTGTCGCAATGTTTTTTAGATTAGGAATATTTGCAGTTCTAACAAGAACTGTAGAAGTTAGTAGCCAAATTAAAATTGGAATAAACATCAATGTTTTTTTATTGTAAAAAGCAAGCAATCCTGAAAGAATAAAAGAAACAGTTAAAAAAAACCAAATTAAAACAGAAAACAAGGAGATTAATTGGTTTAGAGAAGTTAATCCCACCGAGAAGTCAAATGTCTTTGCAAGAGAAAAAATTAAGCTGATTAAAGCAAGAATATTAAAAACTAAAACAAAGTTGTTCTTGAGAAAATATCCCTTTAAAAGGTTCCAAGACTGAGAACTTTCTTTTTTTGCGTCAGTTTTTTTATTGCTCATCTTAACCTCTCAGGATAAAACTGTTTTAAAACCTTTCTTCTTGAACTAAATAATAAAAACAAAGCCGATTAGAATGATCACTATCTGGAACAAGTTTATTAAATTCACTACTTCATATTCATAAACTTTCTTGCTTGGTTTGATTCTCTTTAAAATCTTTATTGCAAGATGTTCTAAACCATATACTTTTTCATAAGGCATTTCCAAACTGCCATCTTCATTTAACTTAGCAAAGCTTTCTTTGTTTAATTTTCCTCTTAATTTTAACCCGACTTCAATTAGATAAGGAATAAAGAAGAACAGAGCAATTCTTTCAATGTTTCCTAAAATTGCAATGCTCGCAATCAACGCACCAATGCTATAAGTCATAACATCTCCTGGAAATACTTTTGCAGGATACTTATTGAAAAAGTAGAATGCAGTCAATGAAGCAACAGCAATCAACGCAATTACACTCAGCCAAGGGTTGCCTCTCAAATAAGTTATAATTGCAAGAGCAGAGAGTATTAAGATTCCTTGTTTAACCTCTAAACCATTATAACCTGCTAAAAAATTGAATGTTGTTGTTGCTCCCACAATTCCTAATGGAATCAATATTAGTGAATAAATTATTCCAAAATTAACTAATCCAAAAAAAGGCAAAAGGATTATTCCTGTCCCTGCGTTTAAAACCATTAAAGGAATTGCTGCGAAGAAAACAAGACTTAATCTTACTAGTTTAGTAAGCCCCTTTTTCCAACCCAACAAATCATCAACTAATCCTACAATCGCGCTAATTAAGATTACTGCCAAAAGTCCAAAAATGTAAATAAGTTTGTCATTTTTTCCAAAATAAAATACATTTGCGGCGACGTAAAATAATATTCCTAAAGAAGCCCCCAATAAAACAGTTATTCCGCCAGCCTCTGCAACAGCCCGTTTGTCAACTTTATGCATATCTTTTCCAGAAAGTCCATTAAGATGAGCTTGTTTTATCCAGAATGGCAAAGAAATAAATGTAGTCAAAAAACTTATGATTACAGAGACAATCAAAAGGAAATCAACCATAAACAACAAATACTAATGTAACTTTTAAATTTAATGAAACTTAATTTCATTTAATGCTAAGATTTCTAAGAATTATTTAAACAAAAGGGGAGTTAAGTAAACTTCCATTACTCCTGCTAAAATAACCAAAAATATTGCAAGAAGAATTAAAATGCTTACATTTTCTGTTACTCTCAAGAATCTTTTATTGCCCATTCCGTTTCTAAGAGCACTAACTCCAAAGATTCCTCCTGCTAGGGCAGTTATGAAATAAGCTCCGATTTCAGGAAGTCCATGAATCATATATCGTGCTAATCCAATAGGAATTTGAGAAACTTGATATCTCGCAAAGATTCCAATTGCAGCAGAGATAACACTAGCGTTCCAAGCTAAAATGAAAATAGCTCCTGCCCCAAACAGCAACGAGAAAACCAAAGTGAAAATCATTACAAGCAAGTTATTTTCTAAAATTGAAACAAATCTCGCGCTTTTTGTTGCATACCCCGTAATAGAACTTCCTCCGGGAGAATAAAGTGAAACACATCCTTCAATGTTTCCAGGACTGTTAATCAAACAGTATGTCCCAATTTGAGCATTAAATAAAAGCGGGTCTTTGAGGATAGTGTTCCAAAAAGCAAAAGCAACAATGAATCCCAAGAAAAGCCACATTAACGCCTGAATTGCATCTCCATGAGCTGTCCAAACACCAAAGAAACCACTCACTTTTTCATCTTGTTTTTCTTCTTGTCTGATAATATTATACATAAAAGGGAGCGAGAACATAACACTGAAAGTTACAACAATCATCCCGGCATGTTTTGATAAAACCGCATCATTAGCAAAAAACCAGTGAACCAGTAAAAGCGACAGCGAAGCGTAGATTAAACCAACAAAAAACATTTTCCACGGCTTTTTTTCAGCTTTGCTTGCAGGAACCAATCTTTCTAACATCTTAAGCAAATAAGGAAACTAGGATTTTTAAATGTTCATAGCTTTTAGAATAATAGTTAATCTAAAAGGAACATATAACTCCTAAAAGAAGTCAAAATGAATAAAAAAAAGAAGTTCGCTAAAATTGCTCAGGATATCAAAGATATAAAAATTCAAGGTGCGAGAAATGTTGCCAAACAAGCACTTTACGCTTATTCTCTTATTCCCACAAAACAGTCAAAAAAAATTTTAATGTCTCTTCGTCCAACAGAGC
The DNA here is from genome assembly GCA_964419275.1 of Candidatus Woesearchaeota archaeon. Lineage (GTDB taxonomy): Archaea > Nanobdellota > Nanobdellia > Pacearchaeales > GW2011-AR1 > JAKLIN01. The sequence goes on along the minus strand of CAYQOY010000004.1, from coordinate 47,507 downwards.
CGATGCTCTTCAATGTGCTTAAAAGAGTTGAATTTCAGAGCTATCAAGAAATATTAAATCATTTTGAACAAGCTCAACAGAAAATAAATCAAGAAATTCTTCAGATAATTAAATCTAAAGATATAATTTTCACTCATTGTCATTCAACAAATGTGGTTAATGCTTTGATTTATGCAAAAAAACAAGGCAAGAATTTTGAAGTTTATTTAACTGAAACTCGTCCATTATTTCAAGGAAGAAAAACCGCAACAGAACTAAGAAGAGCGGGAATAAAAACAACAATGTTTGTGGACTCCGCATTGGGAATAGCTCTTATGGGCAGTCAGGGAGTGAGAAAAGCAGACAAAATCTTTTTAGGAGCAGACGCCCTTTTAGAAAAAGGAGTGATAAACAAGGTCGGAAGCGGGTTAATCTCTAAAGTCGCTAAGCTTGAAAAAACACCTCTTTACATCGTCGCTGATTCTTGGAAATACACTTCAGAAAAGATTAAATTAGAACAAAGAAATCTCAAAGAAGTTTGGGATCAAGCTCCAGTAAAAGTTAAAATAAAAAATCCTGCATTTGAATTTGTGCCAAAGGAAAACATAAAACAAATTGTTTCAGAAATTGGAGCTTTGAATTATGTTAGCTTTTTGAAAAAAGTTAAAGAAAATAAAACTTAGACATTAATTTCTTATTCTTGACCCTGAGATTGATACTTTTGAATGAACTCTAAAAGTTCATGGTTTATCGAATCCAAGTGTCGTTCTAATTCTTCTTGAGTTTCTTGTAGTTTCTTTATTTGGGTTTGAATTATTTTTTTAGTGTCTGAAACACTTTTCTTAACAAAATTATTTTCTCCAATATTTACTGTAAGAGTTTCTGATAAAAGTTTAGCAGGAACATAAATTCCTGTTCCAATTTGAGCAAGAATCTCTTTTCCGGTAGCACCCTGAATTTCATTCAAGTCTAGATCTAAATCTTGAAGTTGGTTTATTCCTTTTTCCACTGCATCCAACTGTTGTTGCAGATATTGCATTTGCTGTTCTAAGACGCTTAGTCTTAGAAATAATTCTTGTTGAGATTGATTATCCATTTTGTTTTAATATCCAAGTTTATTATTTTTTGTTTAGGCTTAAGCTACTTTTAAAATATTTCTTATGACGCTTCCGAAGATAATAGATGCAATTAAATAAAACCAAAACCAGCTTAATATTCCGAAGAACTTGTAATTTCCGAGGGCATTAAAGAAATCCCAAAACCATCTAAACAAGAGAAGAAGAGGAACAATTGTATAAAATTGAGATTTCATTGTCAATTGCATCATTTTCATTGTCGAAGGAAAAGAAGCTTGTTGCAATTCCATTAATTTTTGGGGGTTATCTTTGTATTTTTTCATTTCAACTTGCATCTCTTTTTGTTGTTTTTTGATTTCTGCAATTGCCTTTTGATCTGTAGTATACTTCTGTAATAGGACTGTTAAAAAATTTAAAATTAAGATAACTAAAGAAAATCCAATAGCCAGATTCCAATTCATCAATGTTCCAATGGTTGGATCCAGGGCTGCATGGACTGCATTTTTAATTTGAGGAATACTATTCCACAAAAAGAAAACCCCTATAGAAGCGAGCATAGACAAAGTCATTATTAAAAATACCGTGTTTATCCCGCCTTTTTTATCGTCTGTCATTTGATTAAGCGCTTCCTACGAATTTTCCAACTGCTGGATTTATTACTTCTGGATGTTGCTGTCCAATTGTTTGGTAAAGCTGATAGGTAATCATAATAACTAAAAGAATTCCTGTCCCAGAAACAAGAGCTCCAAGAAGATTTGTAACCGAGGCTAAAAGTCCAATTGCAATTCCCCCCATTACGGTTAAAGGCATGATATATCTATCAAGAATGCTTTCAAGAACTCTTTCATCCTGTCGGAATCCTGCAATTTGCAGCCCTGAAGCTGAAATCTTTTTAGCTTGAGATTTAGCGTCAAGCCCTGCAGCGGTTTTAACCCAGAATATTGCGAATAATGTTGAAAGACCAACGAATAATAAAATATGAGTTATACTTTGTAAGATATAAACCGGAAGGAATGCTCCTCTTAAAAACAATTCAAGAATATGTGTTGAACCTGCCCAGAAAGCAAGTCCAGATATAGCATTTCCACTGGCGTCGAATCTTCCCAAGAATCCGAAATAAGAAGCAAATTTAGCCATTCCTGTGCAAGCACTCACATCTGCTAAACAAGGTGCAGCTGCGTTGGAAAGAATTCCTCCAAATAGTTGAATATTTGCAATTAAAGCAGCAGTGAAAATAACAGGAATAACAGAAGCATAGAAAAATGCAAGAGGCCATCTTATAGTATATCCCCTTATTCTTCCGTATGAAAGAGGGATTTCAATTTTCAAGCTTTGAGCCCAAACAACAGCTAGAAAAATTAGAACAGTAACTGCAATTGTAATAAACGCAGAGGCGAATTCAATTGTTTGCCTTTGAATTAAAGATTGAATTAAAATAAGCAGTTTTCCAGAACAAGGTGTTCCCGAAAAGTCCATCAAGCAATTTCTTCCCTGAGCATCAATAAACTGAAGTGTTTGAGTAATTAATCCTCTGCCAATTCCTGCAGCAATAAATAAACTAATCCCAGAACCAATTCCCCATTTGGTTATAACTTGATCCATATAGTAGATAGCAATTCCCCCGAGGATAAGTTGAAGAATCAAAAGCCAGGAAAATCCAGGGTTAGCTTGCAATCCTCCCATTTTTACAAATACAATTGCTTCAAAGATGATAAAGAATAAAGTCAGAAGTGTTTGAAGACTTTGGAATGTCTTTTTTCCTTGCTCGCTTTCCAAATCAATTGGAAGAATTCCTGCTCCAGACAATAATTGAAGAATAATGGATGCTGTTACAATTGGGCCAATACCCAAAGAGATTAAACTTCCGAAATCTGTTGCAAGAATAACTGCTAAGAATTCAAATCTTGCAAGAGCATTTTCAGAAAGTCCAAAAAGAGGGATATTAGCTAAAACAAAAAAAGCAACCAAAACAATCAAAGTCCACTTAGCTTTTTCTTTGAATTCTAATTTTTTACCAGGTTCTTTTACCTCTGGAATAAATTTGGTTATACTTTCAAGGCTCATGTTAGTTAATATGAATCTGGCTTTAATAAGCTTTATTCAGAATCTTCAGAGTCAGCGGATGAAGGTAAGATAAGTTCTCCGCCAGCTTTCTTTATTTTTTCCTTTGCTGTTTCTGAAGCACTCTTTGCGCTGATGATGAGCTTAGTTTTAAGTTCACCTTCTCCTAAAATCTTGTAGTCGCTTAAATTCAACTCAATTCCTTTAGAAGTTTTCTTTGCAATTTCTTTTTTAATATAAGTGTTCAAATTCATTTCAATGTCTCTTAAGTTAATTTTGTTGGATTTGTCCTTTTTTGTTCCTCTACTTGTTATTCCTTGTTTTCCAAAATAACTATTTCCATAAAGTTTTGTAACAAGTGTTTTCTTATGGTCAGCTCTTTTACCTGTACCTGCCATTCCTGCTCCTCCTCTGTGCCCTGCTTTTTTAGCTTTCTTTCTAGCACCTCTTCCCATTGTCCCTTGCCCTTTTCCTCGGTATTTTCCTGCTTTCTTTTTCTTGTGTGTTTTTATCATGTTAGTTTATATGCTTGATTATAGCATCCTCATTACAAGTTCATTTATTTTTTCTTTGTGATTTCCTAAGGCACCTTTAGGGAAAGGTAACTTAGTGTTGATTCCGCCTCTTGGAGGATGCAATCTGAAGAAAGGTTTAACATTCAATTCTTCAAACTTCTTTCCCTTTTCAAAAGCTTCAATTATTTTTTTAGCATCAACTTTTTCTTTTTTTGAAGTATCTAATAAATGTGCTCTTTTTTCAAGAAGTGATTGGAAAGTCTTAGCATCAATTTCTCCGAATGCAACAAAATCTTTTACTTTATTTAGCATTCCTAATTCTTCTTTTCCAGGTTTAGCCATTACAATGCAAGAATATTTTTTTCTAAGTCGTAATCTGTTTAAAGTTTCAACTACTGTTCTTTCCATTTTCACTTCTCCAGCGATCCTTATTATACAAATCATTTTGAGTTTGTTTGTTGTAAAGCTTTTATGCAAGCTTTAACAAGATTGAAATTAGTTCTTTGAATACCAAATGTTTTACTGTAAACATCTTTTATTCCTGCGAGTTTTAATACTTTTTTTAATTCGCTAGCAACAGCAAGCCCTGTCCCTTGAGGTGCAGGGATTAAGGTTACTTTAACACTTCCTTGCTTTCCTGTGACTGTTAATGGAATTGAATGAGGTTCTGTGCAAGCACAATCAAATCCCCCACATGCACGTTTTACTTTGATTAAGTTCAACTTAGCTTGTCGTATTGCTTTGTCTCTTGCAGGAAGTGTTTCTTGAGCTTTTCCTTCTCCAATTCCAACATGCCCTGCTTCATCTCCTACAACAGCAAGCGCAGAGAAACTTGGAACATTTCCTTCTTTGGTTTTCTTTTGGGTTTGTCTCCAAGCTCTTCTTTTTCCTCCCCCGAATTTTCCTTTTGATTGCCCGATTGAAATTAAATCGGTTTTAACGCTAATTAAAGTGTCAACAATTTGCTCTTCTTGAATCTTTTTTTTGCTTTCAAGAATCTCATCGATGTTTTTAATCTTGCCAGATTTAACATCTTTTCCTAATTTTGTTTTTGGGACCCAAGCTTTAAGCTTGTTTTCTTCCATTTCTTCAAATCTTCCTTTGGGTTTTACAGCTTCTTCAATTTCAGCAGGAATTTCAACAGCTTCTTTTTCTTCAGCGTCTTCAATAACTACTTTAATTGGTTCTTCAATTTCTTTGATTATTTCTTCAGGTTTTATTTCAACTTTTTTTGTCATTTTGTTTATTCTTTGTCTATACTTAATTTAATTTTTTCAAATGTAGCAGAAAAATCTTTCTTTAAATTTTTTCCTTTAACCCTTTCTTCCTCAGGGAAAACTTCTTTTGGAACAGAAATTTTAACTCCCGCATCGGCAACTCCCTTCAAGAAAGCATAAGCTCTTCCCTTGTGAGTTGGAGCAGCAATTCCAAAGTCTACAACTGGAATTTGTTTTTTCTCCTTGAGTATTCTTTTTCCAATTAGTCTTCCTGTTAGGTAACAGGCAGGAATAGACTTCAAACTTCCTTCAAGTTCTTTTGGCCAGCCATATTTTAAAAGGTGCTTTGAACTCAAGGTGATATCAACCTTGTCTTGAGCTTCTTTGCTGACAACATATTGAGCGAAAACATATTGATTTGTTCTTCTGAATACAAGTCTTGGAAGGTTTCCACTAAGCAATCTTTTTCTTTTCAAATAGTCTGTTCTTCCTTTCTTTCTTCTTTGAAATATTCTTTGCATTTTTATCTCCTTAATGTTTGAGCATAATCTTTTAATTGAGCTTTACTCTTGAATTCTTTGTTTTTGATTTTCTTTCTGATGCTTTTGACTTCGTCAGCTGATAAAACTTTGCTTTTTTGCAAGTCAACAACATAAGCTCTCAATTTCCTTGTAAGCTTGACGTACTCTTGCTTTCTTTTGTTAACATGAACTTTGATGTTTCCTTGGAGTCTTCTTCTTCTTTTTACAACTGTTTTTCTTCCTTTAATTTCTTTGATTAATATTGCTCCTTCTTGGTGAAGTGCCTTTATGTCCTCCTTGGTGATTGCTTCTTTGATTTCAGCGAGTCTTGGTTCTACAAAAAGTATTCTGGATTTTCCGACGTTAAATACCTTTGCGGCAAGTGATTTTTTCTTATCTAGTTTCATTTTTTCTTCTCCATTGTTTTAATGAATTTGTTGATGTTTAAATTTGAAACCTCGAGTTTCTTTTCTTTAGCTTTTTTTGCTATTTCAAGTTTCTTTTTGCTTCCAATTTTTCCAATAACTATCAAATTCTTTGCTGTTGCTTTTTCTAAATCTTTAAGGTTGTTTACAAGCAAAACAACTTTCTCTTCTATTTTGTCTCTCTTAGCTTTTTCAGTTCTGTGCCCAATTCCAACAATTGCAGGATAGCCCCTCATCTTCTCTCTCATTTTTCCATGCCTTCCTTTTTGGCTTCTCCAAGCTTGCGCTTTCTTTTTTCCTTTTCCAAGCTTTACTAATCTTTTACAATTTCTTCTTAAAAATTTCTGTGACATTATATTTCTCTCCCGGGTTTACTTGTCATGAAGATTCCATCTTGGAAAATTCTTTTATCTCGATTTCTAACTTTTGTTGCTTTTTCAAGGTTTGCAGCTGTTTGTCCAGCGACTTCTCGGTCAATAGCAGTTACGGTGATAAAGTCTTTTTCAACTTTAACTGTAGCCCCCTTGACAATCTTGCATTTTCTAGCTGTGTTTTCTCCAAGGTAGTTTTTGATTGTGATTTCTTGCCCATGAACTTCAACGGTCATTGGGAAGTGGGAGTAACAAACTTTTAAGTGATATTCAAATCCGTTTAAAACTCCTTCAATCATATTTTTCAAATGGGCTTTAATTGAATTCATATTCTTTTTTTCTTTCTTTGTTGCTTTTTTATTTCCGATTACAATTTTATTATTTTCTTTTCTTAATTCCAAATCAGAAATGTTGAATTCCCTGGAAAGTTCGCCCTTTGGGCCTTTTATTTTCACGAGATTTCTTTCTATGGTTGCCTCAACATTTGCAGGAATTTCAATGTGGTGAAAGATTTCTTTTTTCATTTTCAGTAAAAGTATGCAATCATGAATCCTCCCATACCTTTTTCAAAAGCTTCTTCATGTGTCATAAGTCCTTTGCTTGTGGAAACAATCAAAGTTCCGATGTTTCTTGAAGGTAAAAATCTTCTTCTATATTTTTCAATTTCTGTTTTGTCAGCGGTGAACCTTGGCTTGATTGCCTGGCATTCCAAGAAATCACCAAAATCAACTTGCACAGATCTTTCCTTTGTGTCAAGCTTGTATCTTTTGATTGCTTCTTTCTGCTTCATGATTTTTAGAACTTCAATTAAAAGATTTGAAATTCTATTTATTTTTACAGAGTCTCTTCCCGCTTTCTTAGCGTTTCTTATCATGTTCAATGCGTCTGCGACGATATCTTGTGCCATTTTATGAATATTTTTTGAATCCAATTTCTTCAGCGATTTCTCGGAAACACTGCCTGCATAAATGAAGCCCATAGGAATTTATGTGAGCACCGAATCTTCCGCATCTTCCGCATTTCTGCGCAGTTATTCCGGTTTTTCTTTCCTTTGGCTTGTTGTGTTTTACAAATTTCTGAAGCACAGCTGGTTTAGCTTTCAATTGCTTCAAAACTTTTTTCCAATCACTTGCAGTCATTTTCCTATGAATTTGGTTTGGAAATTGTCTTCCATAAATTTAATTATATCTTCTTTGGAGATCATTTGTTTGTCAGGTAGTTTTGCATTTCTTATCTTCTTTAATTTTACTCTCTTGCCTGCTCTTGTGAATGTAACTGTTACATCTAGTCCGATAATTCCGATTTCTCTTTGGTATTCTTGTCCCGGGATTTCAATGTATTCTTTGATTCCGAAAGTGAATGTATTTTCACTTACTTGTTTTCTTTTAACAGTGTTTTCAACAGCAACTAAAAGTTTCTTTAACATTGGTTCAAAATCTTCTCTTATTGTAACAAGAGCTCCAACTTCTAGTCCAGGTCTTACACCTAAAGAAGGAATTCTTTTACGAGACTTTGTTTTCATTGGTTTTCTTCCGGTGAGGATTTCCAGTAATCTGAATCCTTTGTAAAGAACATCTTCAACTCCGCCTACGCTTAATACAATTTTTTCAATCTTGATTGTTCTCATTGGATTGTCTTTTCCTGTTTCCTTGGTTGTTTTTTCTTTTGCCATTTTTAATTTTATTTCTCCACCGCGATAATTTGTTTAATTAATGCGCCAACAATTTCATGATTCTTTTTTTGAATTTTAACGATCTTATTTTCTTCGTCGATATCTTCAACCTTCCCCCTTACTCCGGTGTGTTTTCCCGCAAAGACAAACACGTCAGTGCCTTTTTTTAATTCAATGCACTTTAAGATTTTCTTTGTCTTCAAGTTGATTAAAAGAGAATCATTCGTTTTACATTTAATGTCTGAAAGGAAATTTCTTCCATCGCTTAAGTTGATTTGTGTTTTGTTTCCTTTAAGTTTCATTTTTTTGATAACCTTTGAGCATTTTGTTTCAGCTTCATTTTCCGAGATTTCTTCAAGTTTGAATTTTTTATTTTCTCCCATTTCAATTCGATAATATTTATATTTGTCAGACTTTGAAGATTTTGGAGGGACAAGAGTTAAAATGTCAAATAAGAGTGCGCTATTCCTTTCGTCAGTAACTCTTTTGTGATTCAAGAAAATTTGTCCAGAAGTCAAAGCTTTCTTTACTTCTTTTCTATCTTTTGCTAATTCAAGCATATCTCTGATTATAAGAAGTATTGGGACCCCTCTATCAAAGTCATGACTAGGTTTAACTAAGTAGGTTGTACCTTTTCTTTCAATTGGCCAGTTTTTTGGACTTAATTCTCTCTTTAAGTGCATTTTATTTCTTGTTTGTGTTTGATTTCAAAGAAGAGGTTTGTTTTCTTTCTTTAAACCTTTTCTTGTCATCTAAATTTAATTGGATTATTTGCATTTTTGAAGGTGTGAGTTTAACATCAGATTTTGATCCATCTTGTTTTTTAACTTGCATACCCTCAACAAGTATCTTGGAAGTTTTAAGCAAGACTTTTGTAACTTTTCCAGTTTTATTTTTGAATTTTCCTGCCATGATTTTAACTGTGTCGCCTTTTCTTAAGCTTGCGCTTCTTGTTTTGTATTTTTCCCTAAGCTCTTTGGAAAGGTGAGCAGCGACGAGTTTTTGTTTAATATGAAGTGGAGCTTTTGCTACATATTTTCTTTGCTTTCCGGGGCGTTTGCTTGCCTTCCAACTTGTGTTAAATTCTTGATTCATTTTAGTATACTATTGTTGCAGTTTTAGCGACTTGAGGCCATCTCTCTAAAATCTCTCTTGCAATTGGTCCTTTAATTTGTGTTCCTTTTGGATTTCCTTTTTCATCTTTGAGGATTGCGACAGCATTATCTTCGGACATAACTCTTTCTCCGTTTAACCTTCTATAAGGCTTTTTTTGTCTAATCACAACAGCGTCAAAAACTTTCCCTTTCATATCAGGGATTCCTTTCTTTACACTAACTTTTACCCAATCAGCGACTTTAGCAGCAGCTTGTCTTCCTTTCTTAGCTCTCCATCTTTTTACCGAGGTTATTCTAACAACTCTTGCTCCACTGTTATCTGAAGCTAGTACAACTGAACCTATGTTCAATCCTCGGGTTGCTCGTGCGCTTATTGCTTTCATTTTTTAGTTGCCTCAACTTTATTTATAACTACGAAATGTACAATTTTACTTAAGGGTCTGCATTCCTGAATTCTTACATAGTCTCCAATATTAACTTCTTTGTCCATACATAAAGGTAATCTTGCATGGATTCTTGTTTTATAATTTGAGTATCTTTCATATTTTCTTACGTAAACTGTTCTTTCGAATTCAATTACAATCCTTTTTGGGAATTTTCTAATTACTTTTCCTTGGAAGCTTCTACCTCTAACACTTAAAGTTCCGTGAATAGGACAAGCCTTGTCATGGCAGTTCTCTCTAGTGCTTTTCATGGTTTCTTCTGTTTTTTCTTTGTTTTTTTTCATTTTCTTGTTTTTCGTATGCTTACTCGGCGTTAAATCCCAATCTTTCCAAGATTGGTGGTATCTTTTTGAGGTGATTTCCTTGAAGTTCGATTACATCTCCCTTGAAGGTTCCCCCGCAAGCCAATTCTTCCTTTAGAGCTTTAGCGACTTTTTTCACGTCGACGCCCTTGTCAAAGCCGGAAACCAAGGTAACTATCTTTCCGTACCTTTTGGTGTCGGTTGTTACCCGGATTTTTTGTACTGCTTTAACGATCTGTTCGCATACACATGCCTCTTCAGGCAATCCGCATTTCGGACATATATTCATTTTATTTATTGAATGTGAGTATTCTTGCTATTGTTTTCTTTATATTCTTTATCTTTGAACTTCCAGATTTGGAAGCATCTACTCGGGATTTAATTAATTCCAGTTTCAAGTCCTTTAATTTTCTCTCTCGTTCTTCTTTAGTCATTGTTTGAATATCTTTGGTTTTCATTATTCATTTTCCCCCGGTTTAGCTGTTTTTTCTTTCTTTGTTGATTTTGAAGTTTTCTTTTTTGCTGATTTGGAATTTTCAAATTCTTGTTCTGCTAATAAAACATTCATTTTTAACTTTTGAATAAGAGCTTCATTAATTACGATTTTGTCTTTTAATACTACATCTGGAGCCATGATACTAACCTTTATTCCAACTGTTCCCGGTTTGGTTTCAGCTCGTGCTTCAGCTCTGTCAACAACATTAGCACTATCTCCGGTTTTCTTTAAATAACCTTGAGAGAATCTCCATGTTTTTGCTCTTGCGCTTGGTAGCTTTCCACTAAGTCTGATTTCTACCCCAAGTGCACCTGCTTCGATTATTTTCTGTAATGCCCTATAAGCAAGAACCTTGAATTTTAATGGGCCGAATCTTTCAAGTCCAGACGCAATATCGTCTGCAGTTAATTGAGCATCGAATTCTGGATTTTTGATTTCGTCAATTTCAATATGGGGATTTTCCAATCCGAATTTTGATTTCAATGTTTTTGTTAACTGGTCAATTCTTTCTCCGCCCCTTCCGATAATTAATCCTGCCTTATGTGTAGAAATAATTATTTTTTCACCAATAGGGGTGTATTCAATTCTAATCTTACTGACTTTTCCTCTTCCAATCGAGCCTTTCACATATTCTTTTACTGCGAATTCGTCTTTCTTGAATTTGACAACTGATTTTTCTTCCATTTTATTTTTTATTTTCCTTCTTATTTAATTCTGGTTTGTTTTTAGTCTCGGTTTTAATTTCTTTTTTTGCATCTTTCTTAATGTTTGTTTTGTCTTGAGCAACTAATTTGATGTGAGTTCTTTTTCTTCTAAATCTTCCAAATCTTCCATAAGGTCGAGCTCCAATATTTGCAACAGCCTCGCTGATGATTGGATTTTCAAGTCCGTTTGCAGTTGCACTGACATTCAAGCTTTTTAATAAGTAAATGAAATGCTTTGAAGCTTCTTTTGGGAATCTTCCAGACATCATGCCCTTTCCTTTTTGGTGTGCAATTTCTCCTTTCATTGGAAGAGCTCTTTTCTTTGCAAGAACATCTTCAAGCTCCTTTATTGCGGCATCAATGTGTTTTCCTCGAATAAATCTGCAAACTGCAGCAGAGGTTTTTGTGGATAAGTGTGCATTATAGGAATGAGCAATAGCATTTGTTTTTTTTACAACTGGTTTTGCAACTGACTTTTTCTCTTCAATTTTCTTTTCATCAACTTTCTTGGTTTCTTTTTGTTCTGTTTTCTCAACAGCTTCTGTTTTTTCTTCGATTTTGTCAGTTTTTTCTTTTGCCATTTTTAGTTTTATTTCTTGGATTTGAATTTACTCCCTTTAGTTGCTCCAACCCCTGCGCTACTATGCTTGACTCTTTCTCTAGTTGGTGCGAATTCACCGAATCTATGGCCAAGCATATCTTCAGTAATATCAAATGGAATATACTTTTTTCCGTTGTAAACTTGAACTTTTATTCCCACAAGTTCGGGAACAACAATGATATTTCTTAAGTGGGTCTTAACAGGCTTGTTTTTTGCAATTTTCTTTTTTGCTCTTGCGATGAATTGTTCAATCTCTTGGAATTGTCTAAGAAGAGTTCTTCTTTCTCTGGACTTAATATAAGGAGCGAACTCTCTAATGCTAAGTTTCTTCAAGTCTTCTAGACTTTTTCCCTTGAATGCAAATTCTTTTCTTTTGATTTCCATTTTACTTTCTATGTCCTGTTCTTCTTGGCCTTATTAAACCTACCTTCTTTCCAGGAGGAGCGTTTCTTTGAGCAATCTTACTCTTTGGATTCTTTCCTCTACCAGAACCGAATGGGTGGTCAATAGCGTTGAATTTAAGTGCGGAAGTTCTAGGCCAGATTCTTCCACCTTTGGATTTTTTAATATGAAAGTTTTTACCTGCTTTTACAAGAGGCTTGTCAAGTCTTCCAGCGCCAGCAATTGTTCCAATTGTTGCTCTGCATTCTGGGTGGAATATTTTTTCTTTTTTTGAAGGCAATAAAATTGAAACATTGTTTCCGATAATTCTACTTACAACTCCTGAGCTTCCGCCTGTTCTTACAAATCTTCCTCCGTCTCCAGGTCTTGATTCAATATTGTAAACTTTTGTCTTAACAGGAATTATTCCAACTTTTAAAATATCTCCGTCTTTAATTTCTTCAGGTTTTTTTTCAAAGCTGATTTTGGAACCTTCGACCATTCCCTTTGCTGCAGGAGTGTAGAATGTTCCTTTTGCGAATTTGATTTTTGCTAATGGTGCAGAGTGAGCTCTTGAATTAAGCAATTTAATAACTGTTCCTTCACCTTCCAAGTATCTTGGATATTGAATTCTGTATCTGAATGCTTGTTTCTTTACTCTATAAGATAAGCTTCCGTGTCCACGTGCCTGTTGAATAATTGTCTTACCCATTTTACATCATTCCTAACTTAGTTGCCAAGTCAATTGCTGGGAACTTCGAATTTAATTTAACATAAGCATGCTTTTTGTTTTTTGCATTAAGGGTTCTTATCGAATCAACTTTAACGTTGAACAAGTCTTCAATTTCATTTTTGATTTCGTGCTTTGTAGCATTTCTGTCCGCTTCGAATGTAATTATGTTTTGAGATTCAATCATCATAACAGCTTTTTCACTTACGAGAGGATTGATTGTTAAAACTCTTTTAGATTTTTCAGCAGGGGTTTTAGTGGTAACTTCTTTTTTTGTTTCAACCTTTGCTGTCTTTTTTGCAACGGGCTTTTTTTCTTTCACAATTTTAGCAGCTACAGCTTTCTTTTCTTTTGTTTCTTTCACGGCTTCAATTTTCTTTGTTGTTTTTTCAGTTTTTTCTTTTGCCATTTTATTTGAATTTTGTTTCTAAATCTTTAATTGATTTTTCAGTATACATTGTTAATCTTCCCGAGCCCCCCTTAGCCAAGTCAATTACGCTTAAGTCTTTTACTTTCACGACGTCAAATGCACTTGTTTTCAAAGATTCATCATTTCCAACAACTAAAAGCAATCCCGCAGTTTTCTTGTATTTTCTTCCTCTTAATTTTCCTTTTCCGCTTCTTACAGCTTTCTTTTGAAGAGCAACTGCGAATAAATTTTCTCCAAGGATTTTCTTCAAGCTTGAAAGTAATTCTTTGGTTTTAAGAGCAACAAAATCAGATTTAACAATTAAAGGAATATTTGTCAATGCTTTTTCATCAAGAGATTCGTATCTTGCTGCAATCTTTTTTGGATTTACTGTTGCGCTTAATGCTGAGAAAATAGCAATTTTGATTTCTTTTTTGTTTATCTTTAGAGTGTTAATCATTGCAAGAATCTTTGGAGGGTGAGCTCTCATACCACCTCTTGCGTGTGGAACTTCAGCAGCTTCCCAGTTGAATTGGCTTCCTCTTCTAGAGAATATCTTTCTTGGAACTCTAGAGCCCCCTCTTCCGTAACCGCTTCTCCAAACGTGTCTTCTATGAACAACTTTTCCTTTAGCAGTGGATTGTTTTCCTGCAACAAGTGAAGGAGAATAAGGCTGTTTGGTTTTCTTGGTTTCCAAAACTTTAGAGATTATGTCTTCTCTAACTTCACTGGAAAAGAAACTAGGCAGTTCAATATCTTTGGTTTTCTTTCCGCTTAAATCTAAAATATTTGCTTTCATTTTTGTGATTATCTAATTATTTTAAGGAATTCGTATTCCTTTTTTAATTGTAATTTAGTTTCTCTTATTGCGCGAGTTGCAATAACTTGCCTTTTTGGTGGTCCTTGAACAGAGCCGTTAACAAGAATATAATCTCCCTTAACATCTCCAAATCTTTTGAATCCTTTAAGTTCAGCCTTGTCTTTAGCATTTCCTAAATCAAAGATTTTGCTGTTGTAAACAATTCTTGTGAATGTTCCCATTTGCCCTGCTTCCGGAACTCTGAATGTAATTCTTCTTGGGTGGAAGGAACCATGTGCTCCAGGCCCCCTAACTCCTTTTTCAGATTTGTGGGATCTTAATGTAACCCCGAATCTTTTAACAGGTCCTTGGAATCCTTTACCAGTAGTCAACCCTCTTAAGTCAACAAGGTTTCCTTTTTTGAAAACATCAGAAATAACAATTTCTTTGTTTAAATGGTCTTTAATGAAATTCATTTTTTGTTCAAGTGTTCCGTAAAGTCCAATTTCGCTTAAGTCAGGTGTTTTCTTTATATCTAGTTTCTTTACAATAGAATAAGCAATAATCTTTACGTCATCATATTCTTGCTTTACAGAATCAATATCTCCGGACTCTTTTTTTGGAAGCTTAACTTTTCTTTTAAGCTCTTTATCTAAATTCTTAACTAAAACATCTTTTACAACATCTCCTTGTTTGTAAAATCTAACAGAGAATATTTTCATAGGAGGGCATTCTAAAACAGTCATAGGAACAACAATCTTTTTTCCCTTAGTCATTGAATTAGCAGTATTATCTTTAACAGAGCCAGAAATCATTCCTGCTTTATAGCAGATGAATCCCTTAAGTGTTCCAGATGCGTCTTTAGAAATTGCGTTCCAGTTCACTCTAGGCAAAAACTTTCTAACCCTTTTTCTGGGCCAGAATTGCAAACTTCCCTTTCTTGGTCCTTTTCTCGTCGGCATTTCTTGTTATTTTTGCGGAGTGCATTTTAACTTCCTGGAATGGATGAAAAGAAAAGATAATGTGGGTTTTTAAGCATTGCGGATAGGCTTTTTTTGAAAATTTAGTGATTTTGATGGTTAAGCTTCAAACTCCGCTTCTTTTTTTAGCTTTTTTCCGTCAACTTCAATCTCTCTAATTATTTTGCCTTTTCGCTTTGCGCCCTCTCGCATTTTTGCGAAGTCATTGGTTTTCTTTAATTCTTCAGGAATTTTAATTTCATTTATAACAAATGTATGAGAAATGTTCGCAACTTTAAAGTCTGGAACATCGAAAACAAAGCTTTTTCCTAAAGTTGTATCTGTTGTTATGAGTTTACAAAAACTTGGCTTCTGAGCCTCAGCATCTTCTTTTGGAGCACTAGGCTTTCCAGATGTTGGAGCTTTAGGTTTTATTTTAAGTTCTGTATTGTCTTTAGAAATTTTGAAACTTAATCCAAAGAATGCTTTTGGAAATTTGTTTACCAGTGCGGCAATCTCTTTTCCAGTCATTTCTTTTTCAATTATATACCTTTTAACTCCTTGGAACTGTTTTTTTTCTTTGAATTCCACTTCTCCCGTCAAATCATTTGTGGAAACAATCGCTCCAGTCACAAGAACCTTTTCATTTCCTGCTTTTTCAGCGATAATAAGAACCAGTTCATTTCCAAATTCAAAGGAAGTAGAGATAGTGTATTTTTCTCCAGACTTTTTTGCGCTGACCAAAGCTTTGTTTTTGAATTCACCTTTGCTGAATCTTTGGAATTGCAAATGATTCCAGTTTCCAGCTTCGGTTTTTTTATTGAAAATTCTGTCGATAAAATTCATGTTAATGATGAATTATCCTCTCTAAAGATATTCATAACAAACCTTTATAAATTTAATCGATTAAATAATCCTATGGGATTAGACGAGAACTATGCGGGAAGAGTTGTTATGATTGGATTAATGGTAATATTGTTAGTACTCTCTTTTTTGATAATTAAACCGTTCTTGTATTCTATCATAACTGGATTAATATTGGTATTCCTTTTTAGCCCCCTTAGCGATTGGTTGAAAAGATTCATTAAAGATAAGAACATTCTCGCAAGTATTTTATCTTTATTTCTTGTTTTGCTTATCGCAATACCTTTTATTTTTCTTATCCCTAAGATTATGAATGAAGTAATTCAGGTTTTCTTAAGTTCTCAACAATTAGATATTGCAGAATTAATTCAAAAAATAATCCCCTCTTTATCCGATTCAGATATTATTTTGGTGGGAGTTAGCTCCGCTTTTAATTCTTTTATTCAAAATTTAACAAAAAATTTAGTAGAATCTTTATCTAAATTCTTATTGGAGCTTCCTTTAATAGTTTCTCACCTATTTGTAATTCTTTTAACCTTCTTTTTTGTGATAAGAGACAAAGAAAAGATTATTGAAGGAATAAAAGAGCTTCTTCCTTTTCCAAAGAGTCTTAGAGAAAAGATATTTCAATCAACTAAAGACGTAACCGTCTCGGTTATTTATGGACAACTAACCATCGGTTTAATTGAAGGAGCAATATCTAGCATAGGATTCTTCTTGTTCAAGGTTCCTAACCCCATCTTATTCTCTATTTTGATTACCCTCGCAGGAATATTGCCTGCAGTCGGACCGACAATCGTTTGGATTCCGTTGGCGATTTATTTATTTGCAACAGGGAATATTGTTTCAGGTATTGGAATTGTTGTATTTGGATTAATAACTGGATTAATTACTAGTATCCTTAATCCCCTTATTGTTTCTAAGAGAACTAAAATGAATGCATTGATAATTTTGTTAGCTATGATCGGAGGTTTGTTATTCTTTGGGATTTTAGGGTTAATTTTGGGGCCTTTAATTCTTGGATATTTCCTTATCTTTTTAGATATCTATAAAAACAAGAAATTTTTAAGTGTTTTATTCAAAGAAGAATAGGGAGATAAAAGAGGTTTATGAAATTAAAAGTCAGATTTTTAAAATGGTCTACAGGTGCTCCTGTAGCCTTGCTAAATAATGAAACCGCAGAGAAAATTGGGGTCCATTCATTAGATAGAGTTGTAATCAAAGCAGGTGCTAATGTTCAAAAACAAATCTCAACTATTGTAAATACCATCCTGGGAACAGTAAGAAAAAGAGAGATTGTTGTTTCTTGTGAACTTAAACAAGCATTGGGTTTAAAGAGCGGGCAAGAAGTAGAAGTTGTTTTTGCACCAACTCCCAATAGTTTGGGATTTATTAAAAAGAAACTGGAAAATCAAAGGTTGAAAAGAGATGAAATAGAAGAGATTATTAAAGATGTCGTAAGAAATTCTCTTTCAGATTCAGAAATTGCTCTTTTTGTTTCTGCAATGCATAGAAATGGAATGAGTATGAAAGAGACAATTTATCTTATTGAAGCAATGATTAAAACCGGGAATAAACTGGATATTCAGGATCGGGTTCTTTCAGATAAGCATTCTATTGGGGGAATCCCCGGAAATAGAACAACTCCTTTAGTTGTTTCAATTTGTGCAGCCGCAGGTTTAACTCTTCCAAAAACATCCTCTCGAGCAATTACAAGTCCTGCAGGGACAGCAGATGTTATAGAGACAATTGCCAAAGTTGAATTTTCAATGAAAGAATTAAAGAAGATAATTTACAAAACTAATGCTTGCTTGATTTGGGGCGGAGCTTTGGGCGTTGTTCCTGCCGATGAAAAAATAATCAAAATAGAAAAAGTTTTGAAAATAGACCCAAGAGCTCAACTCCTGGCTTCGATTATGTCTAAAAAGATTGCAATGGGCAGCAAATATGTTTTGATAGATATTCCTTATGGAAAAGGAACCAAAGTTACAAAAAAGGAAGCTAAAATACTTCAAAGAAAATTTGTTGCAATTGGAAAACATTTCCACATGAAGGTTAAATGCGTTTTAACAGATGGAAAACAGCCAATAGGAAATGGAATTGGCCCGGTTTTGGAATTGATAGATATTTTAAAAGTTCTTGAACCTAAAATCAATGGTCCAGAAGATTTAGAAGAAAAAGCAATTTTCCTTTCCGGACATTTACTCGAGCTTTCAAGAAAAGCAAAAAAAGGAAAAGGGGAAATTTTAGCAAGAGAAATTCTTTACTCGGGAAAAGCTCTTGAGAAATTCAAAGAGATAATCAAAGCACAGGGAGGTTCTTTCAAAAATATTAAACTCTCAAAATTCAAAAAAGACATAATTTCTTCAAAAACCGGAGAGGTAAAAGATATTGACAATAAATTGATTAACTCCTTAGCGAGGATTGCAGGGTGCCCTGCAGATAAGCAATCCGGATTATATTTATACAAACATTTAGGGGATAAAATTCAGAAAGGAGAGCCAATAATCACCCTTTATGCTGAATCTAAAGCAAGACTTCTTGAAGCTGAAAAATTTTACAAAAAAAGTCACCCTGTTAAGATAGATTAAGTTAAAACTGTTCTAAAGAATACTCTTTTTTAATATAACTAAATTTTTAAACTTCTTTGCACATGTTTTTTTATGGAAGATACAACCCGAAAGACAGTCTTAGTGAATTATGTTAAGAAAAATATTTCTAAAGGTTACAAGCCGGAGTCTCTAAGATGGGCTCTTGTAAGTCAAGGATATTCTCGAATAATAATTGACGATGCGTTCAAGCAAGCAACAAAAGAGCTTGATGAGGAAGATAAAAAAATAAAACTTGCTCAGCAAGAAAAAGATAAGCCTAAAATTGAGTACCAAGCTTACGATGAAAACGACCGCCCTTTATTTCCAAGAAAAGCTTGGTGGAAGAAGTTGTTTAAAATAAAATAAGTATATTTTTAGAAATCATTATCGAATTTTATTCTTGAATTGACTTTCATAATTTTTATAATCTCTTCTTGGTGTTTGTTTTTGATGTGTGGAATAATTGGATATTTGGGGAAGAGACAAGCAAGTCTTATTTTAATTGAAGGGTTAAAAAGGATGGAATATCGGGGGTATGATAGCGCCGGAATTGCCTTGGTGGGAAGACAAGATGAAGAGAGTGTATTACAAGTAATAAAACAACCGGGCAGAGTTTTAGATTTGGAATCTAAAAAATCTGAATTTCAAGAAAGTTCTCAGGGAATCGCACACACCAGATGGGCAACTCATGGAGCCCCAAACAAAATAAATTCTCATCCCCACACTGATTGCAAACAATCCATTGCGCTGGTTCATAATGGAATAATCGAGAATTATCTCTCTTTAAAAGAAATGCTAGTTCAAGAAGGACATGTTTTCAAATCTGAAACAGATACAGAGGTGTTGGTGCATTTAATAGAAAAATTTTACCAAGGAGATTTAGAAAAAGCAGTAACAAGAGCTCTGAAAATTGTTGAAGGAACTTATGGAATTGCGGTTATGCATAAAGATGAACCGTGTATTGTTGCTGCACGACGAGGTTCTCCAATATTAATAGGCCTTGGAAAAGAAGAGATGTTTGTTGTTTCAGATGCTTCCGCGATTCTCGAGCATACAAAAACAGTAATCTATCTTAAAGACAAAGAAATTGCTAAAATCACCAAAGATTCTTATTCCATTAAAAATCCAAACGGGGAAAAAGTTGATCCAGAAATAAGACAGATTCAATGGAACCTCAGTGAAATTGAAAAGCAGGGTTTTGAGCATTTTACATTAAAGGAAATTTTTGAGCAGCCAGAATCTATTTCGAATACCCTTAGGGGGAGAATTAAAGAAAGTCAAATAAAAATTTCTCTTAATCTAAAAGATCAAGAAATAAAAAAATTAAAGAGAATCGTTATCGTGGGGTGTGGAACAAGCTGGCACTCTGCTCTTGTTGGAAAAAACTATCTCGAAAGATTTTGTAGAATTCCCGTGGAAGTAGACTACGCTTCTGAATTCAGATATCGTGAGCCAATTATTTCTCATAAGGATTTGGTAATTGCAATTTCTCAATCAGGAGAAACAGCAGACACTCTTGCAGCAATTAAACATGCGAAGTCGCAAGGAGCAAAAACACTCGGAATAATTAATGTGGTCGATTCGACTATTGCTAGAGAGGTGGATTCAGGGATTTATCTTCATGCAGGACCGGAAATTGGTGTTGCAAGCACAAAAGCTTTTAGTTCTCAATTAACTGCTCTTTTGCTGTTAGCATTATACTTCGCACAAAAAAAAGAATTGAAAATTTCTCCAGAATTTTTGGATGAAACGCTAAATCTCCCAGAATTAATTAAAAAAACTTTACAACTGAACGAGAAGATTATTGAAATCGCAAATAAATTCCATGAAGCTAAAAACTTTTTATATCTCGGTAGAGGAATAAATTTCCCGGTTGCAATAGAAGGCGCACTGAAGCTCAAGGAAATTTCTTACATCCATGCAGAAGGGTATCCTGCCGCAGAGATGAAACACGGGCCGATTGCGTTAATCGACGAAAATCTTCCTGTCGTGGTTTTAGCTCCAAAAAGCCAAGATTACCCGAAGATTGTTAGCAATATTCAGGAAGTTAAAGCTAGAAACGGGAAAATTATCGTTATAACAAATAATCTAGATGAAAAAGAACTTGCACAAATCAAGAGTTTAGCAGAAGAAATTATTGTGGTTCCTTTCTCTAGCGAGGAGCTTTCTCCAATAATCAACACAATTCCACTTCAACTTTTAGCTTATCACATCGCAAATCTTAAGAAATTAGACATTGACAAACCAAGAAATCTCGCGAAATCGGTTACAGTTGAATAATTTTAAGACATAAGGTCTGGTTTAACAAACATTTTTAATATACGTTTTTTCTAGATATTATAAGCCGACATGCGGAGAATGGTATTCCACCTGGTTTGAGCCCAGGGCCCGTTCGGGCATCCAGGTTCGATTCCTGGTGTCGGCGTTTTTATTTTTTGAAAAATTAATAATTTTCTGATTCTTTACCTAAATATTTTATCATATAAGATCTTGCTGTTTCAAGGTAACTTATTACTTGTCGATTGCATTCTTTAAATCCCCAATGTTCAAGAATTTCTCTCATTCTGTCATTGTCATCATCAACTTCTGCAAGAACAGACTCTAAGCCTTCACTTTTTGCAATTTGGATTGCTTTTTTGTATAACTTAGACATATACCCCTTTCCTTCTTCATAAGATTCAGCCCAAGGAACAACAAGACAACTATTTTTGTAATCAGGATAATATTGGAGAATTGCAACAGATTCAAAGTAATCATTTAAAAGACTAAGTTGGCTTCCGTCGTCTTCAATAGAATAACTCTCTTGAACCATCTTACTTTCTTTGGTATATTCTGTTTACTTTGAAGATTTGAGTTAATCCAGGTTTGCACATTCCGTCAGGAGTATGTTCTGATTTCTGTTCTAAATTTTTTCGGGATTGTTCTTCCAATGTTTGTTGAGCGATATAATCTGTTCCGAAAACATAATTCATCAACCCATTGAAAATTCTAAAAGAATAACTTTGTTGAACATTTCCCTCTCGGTTTTTTACAAAAGGAGGTAGAATCTTTCCAGGGATATTTAATGGAGCTAGATTGGTTTTGCATGGCGCATGCTCTTGAGGAGATGCGGCAACTCTTCCTTGCATCATTAATCCAACGCATTCTCTTCCAGAAATATTTCCTTCTAAAAAGTCTTCGGTAATTCTTTCTACCCCTTCTTTAACTGTTTCCGGGCTTTCATCATACAAACTTAATTTTTTGTTTTCCATAAAAAATCCGAGCAAGAGAACTTTATAAGCTTTTTGTTTTGTTGTCTCTAAAAGGTAGTTAAAAGTTCTAATGTTAAAGGTTCATTAAATGTTGTAAGAGGAATCTTATTGTTGAAAGGAGCTCTTGCCAAAATAATCTGAGGAGAGTAATCATAAATTTCTTCCACATATGCGGGGATAATTGTTTTTGTTTTATGGGTGTGTTCAGGAAAATCAAAAGGAGCGTTTAATTTTAAATGAGCATCTTTTATTAATGGATGGCGATATCTTAGAGATAAAATAGACTCTTCCGGATACCCCAAGGAGGAGTTTTTTGCTTCAACAGTCACATACTTAAATTTATGAGATAATTTATCCACTTTTTCTAAAACTTCCCGAGTTATTTCTTCAAGTTTGTAGCTTTTTATTACAGAAAAGAAATCTTTCTCTTGATTAAGTAATACTCGTTCATTTCTCATTAAATAACTTTGAATTTTTAAAAGACTAGTCTCATTGGGAATAAGAATAACTGAATTTGGGATTATCTGTTTAAAATAATCTCTCTTAAAAGAATCCTTTTTCAGATAAATTTCACTCCTCTTTTGTTCCTCTTCTCCCATATAGACTTTAATTCGTCACCTCTTTTAAAGATTATTCAAATGCAAAACACTCTTTGATAAATTTTATTTTAAGACTTAAATTCATCAAGAACTCGCGTGTCAGGGCTTAGTAGGAAAACATGATCCTCCTTAAATCTTAATCCACGATAAATCTTTTGCAAAATCTCTCTTTTAGCCTTATCTCTATAAAAATTCCAATACTGATTTGGTTTTGTTTCTTTTAATATTTTCCAGAATGGCTCTTCAGGATTAGGATTAGGATATTTTGTAAAAATAATACTTTCACATTGAGAACCAGGAAAATCAACACCTCTCGAACATTTTGTTGTGAATAAAACTTTTATTTCACCATTTTTGAATTTCTCAATATCTTTTCCTTCTTTGTCATTTTTCTGCATCTCTTTTAATTTTTCACGAGAAATAATCCCTGAAAGATCGTATTCTTCTTTTTCTTGCTCAGAAGGTAAGTCTGAGAAAGCGCCGACGTGAATCAGTACCGGTTTCTTTGCAGCTTTAAC
Source organism: Candidatus Woesearchaeota archaeon (assembly GCA_964419275.1). GTDB lineage: Archaea > Nanobdellota > Nanobdellia > Pacearchaeales > GW2011-AR1 > JAKLIN01. The sequence continues at coordinate 24,908 of CAYQOY010000004.1, read as the reverse complement.
ACACTGTTCAAGAGCTTTAAGATAATCTTTTCTAGAATATTTCCCACTTGAGAAATTTGTGTGTTTGCAATCAAATTCCAATCCTGTACGAGCGATTTCAATTTTTCCGGGTTGTTGCGTCTCAGCCTCGATGATTTTGAATTCTTCAATTCCAAAAATATTTTTTAAAACATCCTCAGAATGAATTGTTCCTGACATAAGAATTATTCTTTTATTCTTAGCGACCATCTCCTTGAATTTCTTTGCAAGATTAGTTGTGACAACACTCGCAAAAAGCCCCTTATCTTTTTTGAAAAATAAAACATAAGTTTCAGCTAAAAAGTCTTCAAACATGTGGGCTGTCTCGGCAACATCAAAAAGGTAGCTTTCTTCGTCGAGATGGTGAGCGATTGCATCAGACTCATTTAAAAGTTTAAACAAATCGTAAATTCCAGTATTTTTCAAGGGGATTACTTTTCGAGAGTATACTGCTTCGTTAACCACCCGATTCTTTTTTAGTTGGTTTAAGATATCTTGCATTTCTTCAAGGGGCTCTTGCATTTCCTCGCTGGTTCCAGAAAGTTGAATAAGGGAATTCTGAAGTCTGTCTATATTTATGTCTCTCTGGTTTGTGAAGCTGTCGAGGAATTCGTCACATTCGTCGATTATTTCTGCTTCTGTTGCGGGTTTTCTATTCATTGCAGATTCCAGTTTATATTTCAGTGCATTGAAAACAATTACGTCTGCATCAACATAAGAATCAAATTGTTCGTAGAATTTACATCCGGGTTTTCTTTGATAAATCGTGAATTTTTTTCCGTTAAGACCCATATAACTTTTTTTGTCTTTGTAATCCAAATTTTTTGGTTCATATTTATCTGGGAGTACTGGAGACCAATAAGGGCAAATCGTTGCGAGAGGAAGTCTTTTTACTTCTCGAATGTGGTAGATATTCGAGGAGTCCACATGATTGTTTTTTTTGAGATATTCTTTGATTTTCCTGAAATTCTTTTCCTTGATTTCAATTTTGCAAGGAATTTCATTGTTATCTGCGGATTTATCTTCTTCAGATCTTTTTAAAGTCGGTTCAATTGCAAAGATATCATTTAGTTTAGAATTTATTTCAAAACTTCTTCGGGGCAAAAGATCCTCTGTTTTTTTTAAGAACAAGCATTCATGATTGTTCCTTCCAGTTATTACACTTATCTTAAGCTTTTGGTTATTTTTCTTGAGAATATATTTTTTGCTTTCATAATCTCGTTTGTATTGAGCTTGCAAACTTTTTCCAGGAACAACAATCGAAGTCTTGCCTAACTCTTTAGCGAGGTGAAGTGCAAGAACGCTTTTTCCTGTTCCGCATTTTCCTTGTATAAAAACAACTTTATTGCCTTCATTTATTGCTCGCAAAACTTCATTGACAACGCTTTCTTGCGTTTTTCCATTAGAGAAAGTTAACGGTGCTAGTTTTTTGTCTTCTTGATATAAACTCCACATGTTAGGATAAGCTTCCGCTGGGATTTGAACCCAGGACCCTCGCATTACGAATGCGATGCTCTAAACCAACTGAGCTACGGAAGCAAAACACCTCCTGTAAATTAAATATTTCAAGATGAAAACTAAGGGTTATAAAAGGTTATTTATTGTAAAAAGATAATTAGAAATTATTGAGACTAAAACTCAGTTAATTTTTAATAAACCAAACGATCCCCATCACAACCGCACAAACCAGAAAAAATAACCAATACTGAGAGTTCGTGGGCGTAAACAGAATCGCCACCAACGAAAAAATTGAAGCGGTCTTAAGTGTATTTATATCTGCCATTTTTTAAGTCAAAGCCGAAACAACATCGAAGTCCGGACTAGACAATTGGTCTATCTCCTAAAAAGTTAATAAATTTATCCAAATAGTGAAGATAGACCTTCAGCTGCGCTCTCGTGCTTTTCTTCTTCATGGTGAGCTTCTGCTTTAGCTTCTTTAGCAGGAGCAGCTCCAGCAGCAGGTGCGGCAGCCATCAAACTAGCACTTTCTAGCTCTTTGTCGATGTCAACGCCTTTCAAGCTAACAACAAGTGACTTAACTTTTGATTCGTCAACTGTTGCGCCGGCAGCTTTGACAACACTTTTCACATTCTCTTCACTAACTTCTTTTCCGAGTTTGTGCAGCAAAAGTGCTGAATATACGTATTCCATTTATTCCTCCTTGTTCTCTGATTTAGTTTGTTGAGTGTTTTCTGGGGTTGAATCTGCCTTAATTAATTTTTCTATTGCAGAATTATGTGCAAATGCTTTTGTAAGCAAGAATTTTATGGTATCTGATGAGGAGTATCCCATCTCAACAGCAAATGCAAGTGATTTTCCGAATTGTTCTTTTAACTCATGAAGTGTTCCTTCTCGATCAATATTTATTTCTGAATAAAACTTCTTTTCATGAAAGTCAAATGCAGAGATAGGGGTGAAACCGACGCTGAATGGCTTGATTTCAAGCTTGTTCATAATTTCAGCTGCGCCTTTGGAGATTTTTTCTCCTTTCTTTGCAACTATCTTGGATTCTTTGATTGTGATCTTACCTTTGTCGATTTGAATTTGTATCCCCAAATTTCCAAGTTCAGTAATATCTGGTCCTGGCAAAAGTCCAGTTGGTCCAGCAGGGATTTCAATGTCTACAGGAGCATGTTGTCCGGGTTTCGCCTTTGTTGGTGTTTTATTATGAAGTAAATCTGCAGCAAGATCAAATGAATCTAAGTCTGAGAAAATAACAGCAACATTATCTCCAACAGCGGGTTTTATTTTGCTTAAGTTTTCGTCTTTGATTTGATCAATAACTCTCAAAGTAAGATTCTTTTTTGGAACTCTAATAATTGCTTTTCCTCGGAATTTCTTGGAGATTTCCTGGAACTGTGCAGCAGGAATTCCTTTAATTGAAGCAAGTAAAATTGTTTTCTTAGTTTTGGATAAATCAGCTAATTCTTTTACAGCTAGTATCTTCTTTTGGGGAATATGCGCAACAACAGTGTGTTTTTTTTCGTGTGTCATTTTAATTTATTTTATGAATTTATTTTAATGAAATTTTTTGAGGTTTAGACATAGTCAATTTTATTTCAATATTCTTGATGTTCTCTTTTCCTTTTGCAAAGTTTTTCAAAAGAGCGTGATAGATTGTCATAATGTTTTCTAAAAGATCTTTCTCATTCATATTCTGCTTTCCAACAGCAAGTTTGATTGATGCCTCCTTGGATTTTATTCTAATGCTATTATTTATCTTTTCTTTTAGTTCATTGATTAGCTTATCATCCGCACTTGGCAAGATGCCCAGCTGAGGGGAAGGCATTTTTCCAGAGGGTCCAAGGGCTCTACCAAATGTTGTAGCGACCTTTGGCATGAGAATTGCCTGAGAAATAAAGAAGTCATATCTCTTTTCAAGTTTCTTTAATTCTTTTTTGTCAGAATATCTTTTGAATTCTTCTTCGGTGATTGTATCAATTATTTTGCTTTTAGTTGTTAAGAATGCGCAGATTTTTTTGTCTTTAATCTTGTGAGGGACAGAAACGAAAATGTTCAAAGATTCTTTTCTTACATCGAACTTTTGTAAATTTACAATTAATTCAACTGTTTGATTGAACTTTCTAGTATTGTCTTTCTTAAGTTCTACTAACGCATTTTTTATTTCTTCTTCAAGGGTTGCCATTTGTACCTCCTACATTATGCACTTACACCGAGAAAACTTTCGTTCTGGTTTTAGTGATGTAGTTAAACGGTAAAAAGTTGACATAATTTGGATTTATAAATCTAACCATTGAAAATCTGCCCATCCAAGAATGCGATAAGCCTTAACTAAGTCATTTAAGAAAGTCTTATACCCTGAATTAGGGAGATACTCTTGTGAGAAATTCCCTTTTCCATCATTTCTTAGCAATCTTAACTTAGACCCATATTTGTTTTCGCCTAAAAGAAAATCTTTATCTCCGTCTCCATCTACATCGAAATCTGTCCATCTTTGCCTGGGCAGTGTGAGAATGTCTTTGTATTCTTTTATAGAAAAATTTCCCTTGCCATCATTTTTTAAGACTTTAAGAGGCGAGAAATACTTTCCATCTCCAAATAAGATATCTTTAGAGCCGTTTCCGTCAAAATCTCCTGAATGGATAAGAGAGATTCTGTCTCCAGCCATCACTTCCAGATTACTGACTTTTAAAGCGCACTCGGGTTGAATAAGCATTACTTGAACCGGAGAGTTATTTCCAGGAAACAACACCAAATCATTTATTCCGTCCTTGTTGAGATCACCTTCAAAATAAGGGGTTCGAGGGTATTTGTATTCAGAATAATTTTTTTGGTTAGCGATTTCTTGCAATCCAGGAGCAGAATGTGAAAAAATAGAAGGAGCCATTGCCTTTTCAGATAATAAAAGTCCCCCCGTTACACCTAAGCCAAAAATTAATCCTTGTGCAATTATTTTTTGATAATTTTTCATAACAAATTTCTTTCTTTTTCAGTTATAAGCTTTTCTTTTATAGATTATATACTCTGAATCGGTTTAATCATTAAACCATTCAAATAATCCAAGCCCTTAAATCCTCAAAATATTACAATAATTCTTATAAAGCAAGAGCTGTAAGGAAATTTATGGAATTAGTGGCATTAATCTCTGGGGAAAAGGAAAGCTGGGGGCAAGTAGCCGGCTTAATAAAATATGAGAGTTGGGATAATATTTTAATCATTGGTGACGCTTCCGCAAAACAATTTAGTGCAGAAAAACCATTTCAGTTTATTCAAGTAGACTTTACAAAAAGAATCAAAGAGTTAAGAGATGAAATTCTCGCGAAGCTTGATGGAAAGATAGACGGAACAGAAGTTGCATTAAGCATTGCTGCAGGGGACGGAAAACAGCATATGGCTTTGATTTCTGCTTTGATTAATTTCCCTGTTGGAATAAGATTCGCAGCTTTAACAAAAGAGGGAGTAATTGATTTGTAAATTTTCGTTTCTTATAGCTTTTATCTAAAAGCAATAAACCAGAAAAACATTATGACAGTTAGTAAGAATAAAAAAGCGTAAGTTAAAAACGCAAACGCTTTTTTTGCTGTTTTTTCTTTTTTAGTTATTGCAAGTATTGTCAAATAAAAGAATCTTCCTCCGTCGAATAATCCGACAGGAAGCATGTTCATAAGTGCTGCACTTAAACTGATGATTATAATCCACCAAATTAAGTTATAAGTGAAAACACTAAACTCCCCAAGTCTGGGCGAATAATACAAATAAGGCTTTCTGAAAGAAGTGGCTTCGTAAATTTTTTGCATTAATGTTGTTGGTTGATAATCTAAGAAGCCCACTCCAATCCAAGATTTTGTCGAGTTTTCAGGATTTGTTCCAAGAACAAGGTCTTTATTATAAGGTTCATTGTCATTTCCTAAAACAGTTAAGGTAACTTTTTCTCCAGGAGAATATTTTAATAATTCCTCAGCGAGTTTGTCATAACTGTCCACTTTTACATGGTTTATTTTAAAAATAACACTTTCCAAATCAGAACGAATTGCGGGGGAGTCTTGGTAAACCACGATTAAGCCTTCATTTTCTTTTTGTGACAAAAGCAGGTCATAGTTTGTAAGATAAGTGTTACCTTGTACTTTTATTTCGCTTAATGTTTTGTTGCTAGTGTTTACAGAATCTAACAATCCTTGGTAAGAAAGACTCTCATTGAAAGGGAGGTTATTTACCGAATCAATAAAAGAAACATTAACAATTGCTTGAGCATAAGTGTTGAAAACAATTCCTGAAGGCGCGAATGCCACAAAGAAAAATCCCCAAAGCACGAACAAAAATAAAATTGAAGTGAGAATGTTTGCAAAAGTTCCTGCGGATAATATCGCCATCTGGTCAAAAGGTTTCTTTTTTGCCATTTGTTTCTCATCAGGTTCAACAAACGCAGCTAAGAAGACTGGAAGGAAAAAGGGAAAGAATCCAAATCCCGTATTCTTTATTTTAACCTTGACTCGTGCAGCGAAAATTCCATGAGCAAACTCATGAGTTATTGCAATGATTGCTATAATTAAAATCCAATAAGTGAAATAGAAGGGAGGTAAATAATCTAATTTAAACATTTGAGGGATATAAGGTACAAGGGGCATAATTGGCGGAACTTTTATTGCTCTCACAATATCTGCATGAAAGATATATGTCCAAACTAATTTTCCAAACAAGTAGATTATTCCTGCCATCAATAGATATCCCCCTGTTACAGAAATATAACTTAAGACATCAAGAAGTTTTTTGTATTTTTTTCCAATATGTTCAATAAACTTTATTCCCCAATTGGTTCTGTAGAGCAACATTAAACCTTCTTTTTTAACGCCTTTTCTATTTTTGTAAAGAAGAATTCCTACGGTAATCGCAAATAAGACTAAAAATCCAATGTCGTAAGCTAAAAAACTCATCTTTTTATTTTCTCTTAATTGGTCTAAATGCCCCTTTTTTGCACTTTCTGCATCTAACTTTACCTTTTAAGATTTTTTGAGGATCAGCTCTCATCTTTGTTTTGCAAGCTTTGCAAACAAATACGTTCTTGAATTCTCTGTTCATTGTTTCAGTTATTTTCGCCATTTTATGCTTTTCTCTTTATTACTTTAATTCCTTCAATATCCCAGTATTCAACATTTGAGTTTATTTCGAGCTCAGCTCTAATTTCTTCATCAGGGCAATCAAGTTCTAATGTTTCAAAGCTTTCCAAATCCATTATTCCGATTTTGTTTCCAATAGATAACACTTGCCCCCTTTTCTTGTAAATAATAGGAACTTCAAATCTATCATGTCCTGAAACAGCAAGAACTTTTTTTTGGTTATTTATTATTCCGACAGCTTCCATTCTGACTTTCGCGTGTCCATGCTTACCGGTTTTACTTGTATCTGTTCTTTTAACAGTATAAACATCTCCTTCGATAATAATATTAGTGCCTACTTTTGCTTCTGTTGCATCAATTATTTTTGCTACCATGAACTATCCAGAAAAAATACATTTATAAACATTTTTAATGGAAGTATTGTACATATATCAAAAAATAAAGAAAATGGTTTTACAAAAAAAAGATTTTATTGAAATAGAATTCACCGGAAAACTCAAGGAAGGGGGAATTTTTGATTCAAATATAAAAGAGGATTTGGAAAAAATAAATCCAAACTTAAAAGAAACACCAGAACCATTTGTTCTTTGTTTAGGAGAAGGAATGTTTTTGAAAGGAGTTGAAGATTTTTTAATTGGAAAAGAGATGGGAAAATACGAAATCGAGCTTTCTCCTGAAAATGCGTTTGGAAATAGAAACACTCAGCTTGTTCAAAGAATCCCAATTAGAGTTTTCAAAGAACATGGATTAAACCCTATTCCGGGGTTCGCTTTCAACTTTGATGGAAGAGTTGGGAAAGTTTTAGCTTCTTCTGGAGGGAGAGTAATTGTTGATTTCAACAATCCTGTTGCAGGAAAAGAGGTTATTTACCTAGTCAAGGTTTTAAGAAAAGTTGAGGATATTAATGAAAAAGCGCATGCATTGATACATTTCCTTTTTAGGGGGCATTTTGATTTTGAAATAAAAGACAAAAAGATAATTTTAGAAGCAAATGATCAACTAAGACAATTCTTGTCTTTGTTTAAAGACAAATTCAAAGAAATGCTTGACTTGGATTTGGATTTTAAAGATCCAATCAAGAAAGACCCAGAACAAGGTGAGCATGAACACAGTCATGAGCATGAGCATCATCATGGGCATGAGCACACTCACTAAGCTAGCTGAAAAATAAAAGCTAAATCTGCTAAACAATAATTCTTATAAACACGAGTTATTTGTTTTTGTTAATGGAAGACATATACAAGACACGTTCTTCAGATGTAAAAGAGATTGATAAGGAACTTGAAGAATTATTAAAATCTAAAGCTGCAAAAATTAAGATTATAGGTGTTGGAGGGGGAGGTAATAATTCTTTAACCAGAATGCGTGAAATTGGAATTAAGGGTGCTGAACTTATTGCAGTTAATACTGATGCTCAAGACTTGCTTTATACTAATGCTGATCAAAAAATTCTTATTGGAAAAGAGCTAACAGGAGGACTTGGAGCAGGAAGTAATCCTAAAGTAGGTGAAGAGTCAGCAAAAGAATCTGAAACTGAAATTAAAAAGAAAATAGCTGGGAGTGATATGATATTTATCACCTGCGGACTCGGGGGAGGAACAGGTACAGGAGCAGCACCAGTTATTGCAGCTCTAGCAAGAAAACAGCAAGCTCTTACAATAGGGGTTGTAACACTTCCTTTCACAATTGAAGGAAAAAAGAGAATTGAAAACGCAATGAATGGTTTAGAAAAAATGGAGGCAATGGTCGATACTCTTATTGTTATTCCAAATGATAAATTATTAGAAATTGCACCAGAATTGCCTCTTCAAACAGCTTTCAAAATCGCAGATGAAATTCTTACAAACGCAGTTAAAGGAGTTGCTGAACTTATTACAACAACCGGGCTTGTTAACTTGGATTTTGCAGATATAAGAACAGTTATGTCTGGAGGAGGAGTTTCTTTGATAGGAATGGGCGAGTCAGACACAGGACAAAGAGCAACAGAAGCTGTGGAAAAAGCATTGAACAATCCTCTGTTGGATGTGGATGTTTCAGGAGCAACAGGAGCACTTGTTAATATTATCGGGGGCCCAGATATGAGTCTAGATGAATGTAAACAAGTTATGGAGATAATTGGAGCAAAATTAAGTCCTGACGCAAAAATAATCTGGGGAGCACAAATTTATGATGACATGGAAAAATCCATGAGAGTTTTGCTTATTGTTACAGGAGTAAGAAGTTCGCAGATTCTTGGGCATGGAGATTCAGATGACAAGGATACGAGAAGAAAAGAAATTGAAGAAGAATTGGGAATTGATTTTTTTGAGTGAATTGTTCTATTAAATCTTAAAATATTAAGTAAATTTAAAAACACATATCTTTTAATTAAAGTATGGCAAAAATAAAAGAACTACCAACCCAACTTAAATCATTTATTATTAAGTGTAAGAGAGTTTGGCAAGTTTTAAGAAAACCTTCTAAAAAAGAATTTGCAATGGTGGCAAAAATTTCAGCTTTGGGAATTATTGTTTTGGGACTAGCCGGTTTTATTATTTCTCTTATTGTAAAGTTAGCATTCTAATTAATTTTTATAACATTTTTGAATTCAAAAATTTTATAAACCCTCTAAAACATCAAATTATACTCCTTCTAGGTTGATTGGGGCTAGTCGGAGCTAAACAAACATGATATTTGTAATAAAAGTAACAACAAACAAAGAAGAAAGTACAATAGATACTATCGCAGCAAGAGCTGAAGCAAAAAATCTTAATGTTTATTCTGTTTTGAAACCTCACGGATTAAGGGGATACATTCTTCTCGAAGCTGAAGACAGAGAATCCGCAGAAGAAGCTGTTTTCAATTTGCAATATGTTAAAGGAATCATCGGAAAAACACTTGAATACGAAGAAATCAAGAATATGGTTGAAACTGCAAGCGCTCCTGTTTCGGTAAAAGAAGGCGATATTGTGGAAATTATTTCTGACCACTTCAAAAAAGAAAAAGCAAAAGTTTTAAGAATTGATGAACAGAAAGAAGAAGTCGTAGTAAGTTTACTTGGAGCTCTTGTACAGATCCCAGTAACAATTAAATTAGATAACGTAAGAGTTATAAGAAGAGAAGAAGGAGAAGACGAGGAGGAAACAATAGAAGATGCAGATTAATCTTTTAGTCGAAGGTGGAAGTATGAAGCCAGGACCAGCTTTAAGTCAGAAGCTTGGGCCTCTTGGACTTAATGCCAATCAGGTTATTCAAAAAGTAAACGAAGCAACAAAAGGCTTTGCAGGAATGAAAGTACCTGTTGAACTAGATATTAATACTACAACCAAAGAGATTACAGTAAAAGTATTTTCTCCACCTGTTTCTGAATTATTAAGAAAAGAGCTTGGAGCAGAAAAAGGTTCAGGCGCTCAAGCAAAAGTAAAAATTGGAAATATGTCCATTGAACAGATAATTTCTGTAGCTAAAATGAAAAAAGACAATTTACTTTCAAGAGATTTGAAAGCGGCGGTTAAGGAAGTTGTTGGAACTTGCACTAGCCTTGGAATTTTGATTGAAAGCAAAAATCCAACAGAAATTCAGAGAGAAATTGAGCAAGGAAAATATGACAAGGAAATAAAGAGTGAATCAACAAACACTTCTGCTGAAAAAAGAGCAGAACTTGACAAGTACTATTCAAATGTTAAAGCAGCACAAGAAAAGATGCTTAAACAAGAAGAAGCAGCTAAAACCGAAGCTGCAGCAGCTGCAACCGCAGAAAAAGCACCCGCAGCTGGAGAAAAGAAAGAAGCTGCCCCTGCCGCAGACAAGAAAGCTGACAAGAAAGCAGACAAAAAAGGAAAGTAAAATTTCCAAAGCAAGCAGGATTATTTATAATAAAATAATCATAAGGTTTAAAACACAAACACTCATCATAAAAATAATGGGGCTGTGGGCCAGCCTGGTTAAGCTTCGAGGTTTGGGACTTCGAGACCCCGGTTCAAATCCGGGCAGCCCCATAAACCAATTCAGTAAAATCAAATAAAATAATAAAAAATAAAATGGCAACAAAAACAAAGAAAGTAAAAGCAGCAGGACGATTAGGTGTTAGATATGGAAGAAGCGTTCGTTCTAAACTTGCTAGTGTGGAAACCAAGCAAAGAGTAAAACAAGAATGTCCATTCTGTAAAAAGAAAAAAGCAAAAAGGGTATCTAAGGGAATTTGGATATGCTTGAAATGCAAGAAGAAATTTGCATCAGATGTTTTTTATTTAGAAAAGTCCATCGCAGCTCAAACTGAAGAAAGAATTGCAAAAGTGGCTAAAAAAGAAAAGAAGAAAGCCGAAAAGAAAGATACAGGGATTCAAAAAGACAAATCTGGAAGAAATGCTTTGGCAAGAAAATCCAAAAAATAAACACTAAACTTATAAACAAAAATATCATAAAACAAACATGGCAACTTACAAATGTTTCAAATGTTCTAAGGCAATAAAAGATTCTAATTTAGATAAGAGATTTGTTTGTCCAAAATGCGGAAGCAAAATATTCTATAAGCCAAGAGAAGCTTTAAAAAAAGTTAAGGCAATTTAATATCACTTCATTTATCCGGTTAATATTCAATCAAAACGATTATTCTAAAATGGAAAAAAAAGTAAACAAAGAAGAGATGTTGCAAGAAATGCAGATTCTTGAGCAAAACTTACAAAATACATTGGTTCAAAAGCAGTCTCTTCAAATGGAACTTGCTGAAACAAATTCCGCCCTCGAAGAATTAAAAAAATCCGACGGAGAAGTTTACAAAGTTGTTGGGGGATTAATGATCAAGTCTGACAAAGCAAGAATTCAGAAAGAAATGGAAGAAAAAATCAAATTTGTCGAGGCTAAAGTCACAGCAATTGAAAAACAAGAAGAATTTTTAGAGAAAAAAGTTGAAGAGCTTAGAAAAGAAATGATTGGAAAATAATTCTTAAAACTAGAAAAATAGTTGCGAAATCTTTATAAATGTAAATCCTATCAAAAGGTTATGGTATTCGAAAAAATAAAAAAAGTGTTCTCGGGAAAATCCGGGCAAGGTGAAATTGACAGCGATTATCTCGAAATTGACTTGAGTCAAGGCAAGCAAGAAACTAAAGTTAACGTAAGACTTTTTGCACTAACCAACTATGATGATGTAAACAAAGTTCTTGATGCATTAAGGGAAGGCTTTACAATTGCAGTTATTGATACTAAAGTTCTAAGACAAAAAGATACAATTGAGTTGAAGAGAGCAATTTCCAAGATAAAGAAAACAACAGATGCAATTGAAGGTAGTATTGTTGGATTCAGAGAAAACATAGTTATTGCAACCCCTGCTTTTGCAAAAGTTGAGAAAGAACCAGAGCCAGTTGCAACCAAGACCAAGACTCAAGACAAACTTGACAGTTTATTCTAAATTCGCTTTTAACTAATAATTATCCCGTCAGCTTAAGCTTTGGTTTGCTGTTTTGACGATTTCTAATTAAATTCTAGGTATCGAAAGAACCATTTTGATTGCTACAATGATTGTCGCAGGCACAAACAACGCTAGTAATGCTCCAAAGATTGTAGAAACAATGTCTCCAACACCTATTCCTATCAACGAGCCGCGAACACTGTCCATTCCAAATTTACTTACCACTACTAAAACTGCGCCAGCTAAAAGAAATGTTTGTGATTCTTTTCCTATCATTTTAATGGAAAAGCCAACGACTAGTCCTAATATAACCAAAACTGCGTAAATTTGGGGGCTGTATCTACTTAGAGAAGGAAGAGGAATAAGGTTAGTGAAAACACCTATTAGTACGGCAAGCACAACACCCACCGCAAAAGCAGACACTCCCAATGAATTGTCCTTAGATATGATTGGCATGTTATTGTTTAAGTTTGTTTCTTTTATATGATCTCTTGTAGTCTTTAGAAATATATAAACTTTTTTGGGATTGCTCAATGTTTAGAATTTAATCTAAAAACTATGTTCTAAACAATAAAAAAGCTTTTAAAGTATAGTAACTGCGAAATGATTACACTAAAATGAACAAAACAAATTACTTCGGAAAAATATTCTTAGGATTATTTTTAGCGACATTGCTCTTAGGATTCGCAAATGCCGCAACAACAGTCGCAGAATGGAGATTTGAAGGTCTCGTAAGTAGCTTTTTGACACCAAATGTAGACATAACTTCAAGTGCAAAATTAGAAATTAGTGATTCAAGAGACTATTCTAACGTAAGCGGAACCTCGGGGCAAGCAATTTCTATTGGGGACTGGGATAGCGAAGGAAGATACTTAGAAATCTCTTTAGACAGTTCTAATTATAAAGATCTAGTTTTAAGATTTGATGAAAGAAAATGGGGTTTAGACATAGAAAATTTTAGTATTCAATATTACAATGGAACCAGTTTTGTAAACTTACAAACAAATTTACCTCTGAATACAACATACACTTCACATATATTCAATTTTTCAAGTATTAACTTTTTAGACGACAATTCTAATGTTAAATTAAGAATTGTTCTTTTGGGAGCAGATACGACTGGAACATGGCATTTAGATAATATCAAAGTTGAAGCAACAGCTATCGGCAGCGAACCTGTTTATGATTATCCTCAAGAAGTTCAAGAATGTAAAGATACAGGAAATCTTGGCGGAAATTTAATTGTCGAAATCCGAGATATTAGTGTTACAAAAGGGTTTGGAAAAGACAACACCTGGCAAGTTTTCGATGAAGTTGAAGTTGAATTTAGAGTCAAGAACACCGGTGCAGAGTACATAGAAAATATTCAATTAACCTGGGGAGTTTATAACACCGAGCTTGAATCATGGCTTATTGACGAAGAAGAATCAGACTTTGACTTGGATTCCAGAGACACAGAAACAATAACCGTTTCCTTTAAAGTAGATGATATAAGTGAAATCGAAGATGCTATTGATGAAGGAGCTCTTGATAATTACATATTTTACGTATGGGCACAAGGAGAAGATGAAGAATATGACTTTGATGATACTTGCGAATTTGATTCTCAAGATGTTGAAATAGAATCTGAAAGAGATTTTGTTGTTCTTAAAGAAATAACTCATGATGAAACTGCAAGATGTGGGGGCAGATTGGAAATTTCCGGAGTGGTTTGGAATACTGGAAGTAGAGACCAAGAAGACGTCTCAATTCAAATTTATAATAAAGAACTTGGAATAAATCAAGCAGTATCTATTGGAGATATTGATTCGTTCAGCGAAGCAGATTTACCTTTCTCATTCAGTTATACTCTTCCAGGAAATTTAAGTGTTAAGAATTATCAAATCAAATACACTGTTTTGGATAGAAGAGGAGATATTTATGAAAATTCAGACGACAAAACCTCTGTTTTCTATAGCACTCTTAAAATTGATGCATGCGAAACAAAGCCCGAAATAAGATTGGACGCAAGTTTGGAATCTCAAGCAAAAGCTGGCAAGACCCTGGAAATTAAAATAATGGTTAATAACACTGGTTCTCAAACCAGAGGTTACAGCCTAAATCTTAAGGGATATTCAAGTTGGGCCGAAATGGAATCAATTGAACCAGCTACATTCATTTTAGAATCCAATGAAGCTAAAGAAGTTTTAGTTAAATTGAAAGTAAACCGAGATGCTGAAGGCGAAAAAGTTTTGGAAGCTGAGGTTTATTCTGAAGGAGAATTTGTTTATTCTCAACCAATTGCTTTAGCAGTAAACCCTTCCTTCAGTTTCGATTTAGGAAGTTGGTTTAGTCAAGTTAAACTTGCACAAAACTGGCATATTTGGGTAATTGCAATAGTTAACTTGACTCTTGTTGTTACAATTATTGTTGTAGCAATAAAAGTAATGAAGAAATAAAAATATTTTCTTATGTTAATTTCATCTTCTGAAAAGTTTATCGTAAGTTCTTTGCCAGAATTTGTTTTCTTGTTCAACCAAAACAATTATCTGGCCTATAACTAATCCCAAAAGAGCACCGCTTAAGACATCACTTAAAAAGTGAAGCCCGAAGTAAATTCTGGAAAAAGCAACAAGGATTGCAAATGCAATCCAAAAGTATCTTAGCTTAGGGAAATTCTTCCAAATCATAGGGACAGTGCAAAAAACCAAAGCTGATTGAAATGAAGGAAATGAAAAATTCCAGGTTAAAAAGTCCGCGTCATTAAGTTGAGGTAATAAGTAAACCAATCCTTGCTGGAAAGGGCGAAGCCTTTGAGTGGAAATTTTCAAGATAAAACTTACAAATATCGAGGCAGCAATGCTTATCCAAGCAGGAAGAATCCAGCTTCTTTTTTTGTCTTTCCATAAAAACAGCAAAGTTAAAACTGAAATAATTAAAACATTTGAGCTTATCAAATTGATTATCAAAAAGAACTCGGTTAGTTGAGGGGTCTTCAAACTGTAAACTTTCTGAATTATCTGAGCATCATAAGAAGCGCAAATGAAAATTCCGATAATTGTAATCATCACAGCTAGCGCAAATCGCCTCTTTTTCTCTAAATTCATTATTGAAAAAAACCTAAGTTATTTAAATACATTTCCCCATTTATTAAAATGCAGACAGTAAAAAGAGATGAGATAATTAATATTTTTGTCAGATACTTGTTGATTGTCGTTGCAGCTGCCAACGGACTTTGGATTTTTTATAAAATATTTTCACCTTTAACTCTTTATCCTGTTTATTGGATACTAAGTTTGTTTTTTCAGGTGAGTATTTTTCCAGAGGAACTTTTGTTGTTAATTGATATGAGCTTGGAAATTTGGCTTGTTAAGGCTTGCATAGCAGGAGCAGCATATTATCTTTTGTTTGCCTTGAATCTTTCAGTTCCAAAAATAAATCCTGTGAAAAGAATCAAAATGGTTTTGTTTGCTTTCTCTTCGCTTTTAGGATTTAATTTAATCCGGATTATTTTGATGGCTTTTCTATACTATTATGGATTCGCTTACGCTGATGCGATTCATCTTATCTTTTGGTATGGGTTAAGCATTGTCGCAGTTGTGGGAATCTGGTTTTTAGAAGTTAAATTATTTAGGATAAAACAAATTCCAGTTTATTCAGATTTAATGCCTCTTTTTGCGATTGCCCACGGAAAAAGGAAGTTTAAAAAGAATTCCCAAAAGAAATCACTAAGCAAGAAGAAAAAAAGAGCTTAAGAAAACAAGCATTCCTGCTATGATAACTCCAACTGCAATTGACGCAATGCTCTTGTTTCTTTCCAAACCCAAAATCCATGACATTAACGCGCCTGTCCAGGCGCCTGTTCCCGGAAGAGGAACAGCAACGAAAAACGCGAGCGCTAAAAAACCAAGAGCGTTGTATTTTTCCTCAAACTTGTCAACTTTTTTTTGAATTCTAGTTATAAACTTTTTGAAAAACCTTGAATAAAAGCTGAAGCTCATAAATCGCGCATGCAAGAAATCCAGAAAAAAGAAAATAAAAAATACGACAAAGATATTAGCAAGAACGCTGACAAGAAATGCGAAAATCGCAGGAATTCCGTGATCAAGCGAGTAAGCAACCGCAAGAGGCATGCCAATTCTTAGCTCGGCAATTGGAGCTAAGCTTAAAAGAATAGCATAAAGAAGTCTTAAGTCCATTTTGATATTTCTATTTTTATCTTAATTTATTTTTTGTAATCTTTCATTAAAACAAATGTCTCTGTCATGTATCTTTCTGTTGCAGGCAAGATTTCGCATTCTTTTACATGTATTGTGTAGCAAGCTTTGGAAATTTGTTGAATCCAAGTTTTTTCTCCAGGCTGAATGTTCACATAAACATATCTTGGGTTTGTGTAATTGTAATCGCAGCTAGCATTTTCATCTTTAGCAAAAGTTGTTCCAAGAACTTCATACAGTTGTTTGACATTAGCCATCGCAATAACTCCGTAGCCATCGCATTCAAAGTCTTCAGTTAGGTTAAATACAATAATCGGACGGATATACAATTCCCCTTCAAAAGGAACTTTCTTTTCCAGTGTTTTGGGATTGTTTCTTATCCAAAAATTGTATTTTATTTTTGGGTCCTTGGAATAATACGGAATTTGAGTGCGATAAAAAATAAGGCTCCCTGTTTTTTCCATAACAAAGCTTACTCCATGATAATCTATCACATTTGAGCGGGTTCTAAGATAATTGACAGTTAAAGCGAATCCAACAAAAGCTAATGCAATAACTAAAACTAAAATAACAGATTTGCTTTCCTTGGAAAATGCATGGCTCTTGGGTTTCTTGGATTCAGAGGTTTTATCAATTTGATTTTCTTTTTTATCTTCAGCTTTAGCTAAACTTTTCTTTTCTGTTTTTTTTGATTTTTTTTCTTTAGCCATTTTGCAAGTTATAAACAATCAGATTCACTCAGTTTTTATTTTGAATAATCTAAATAAGAATTCGTCAGTGAGTCTTATTAAACTTTCTTGTTCGCCAGAGATTATAACACAATTGCCAATTTGCTGAAGTTTTTGCTCTGTGCTTTCTTGAATCACAATAATTTCATCATTTCCAACAGCAGAACAGCTTTTAACAGGCAAATTTGAATCTTCGCAACTTTTTCCTTCCAGGCAAATCTCTTGAATATTTTTAGTTAACAAAATCAGATTCATCTTTAATTCTGTTTCCGCTTCTGGATTTTCTGAGTAAAAGTAAATTGTTTTGTTTTCATAATTTTGATAGCTTTTATTTAAGCTTTCAAATCCTAAAACCTGCCCCGAACTAGGATAATAAGAGAAAAGCAAAAAGCTGTTTAAGAAATCCAAAGCCCACAACCCATTTTGATAAAGAAACTTGTAGCTATTGTATTCATAAATTCCATTTTCAGAGTTATTAGAATCATCTGAGCTGGAATCCCTGCCTTGGAAAGCATATCCTAAAATACTGAAAAGCATCAAGCTAACTAATATTACTCCGACAATAACCTGGTTTCTTTGGTTTCGTTTTTCCACTTCGCGAGCAGAAACGATTCTTCTCATTTTAACCATAAGTTACTTTCTTTAATTGAATATAAAAAGCTTGCGACTTGAAAAAATAATCTCATTTTTATCTTGAAAATCAACTTTAGCTCTCGCTAAGGTTTAAGTAAAAAGAAAAAGAAAAAAATAAAAAAAAATTAAAATTTTTGTTTAGGCTTTTTAGGCAACTACGGTTGCTGAAATAGCGCTAGTTCCAAGATAGTTCTTACTTGTGTCTGTTACTTTGTTTTGGAAGTAAGACACTGCGTTTGCAGTATCAGCAACTTCATAACCAGCAACAAGTACAGCAAGTTCACTAGTTAATGCATTATCTGCATAACTCTTGATTACGAACTTTCCAGTTCCAGCTTCTGTAGCAGCAGTCCATGCGTCACCACACTTAGCTCCGCCAATCAATGTAGCAGCAGCAGAGTTGATACAGCTACCACCAACAACAATTAAGTTCTTAGTAGCAACACTAGCAACTTCGCTATCTCTTACAAGGATTGCACCTTCTTCTGCCTCAGCTTCAGCAGTAGCACCAACGTAAACATTGTATGTTACTTCTTCAGATGGTATGTAGAAGGTTACAAGTGCGTCATCTTCTAAGTCTGATTCAGCATAAGTACCGAAGTCAGATAAGTAATAACCATTTTCACCTTCATCATCAGCAGCGTAACTCCAGTCTGCGTCAGAAGAGTACAATTCAATAACAAATTCTCCGTCAAGACCACTGTCAAAGGTAAAATTCATTGGGAATTCTACTCCGGAAATATCGTATTGTTCTCTAATTACTGCATCATTTGCATCTGTAAGGGTAATTCTTGCATTCTCTTGTGTGTAAAGAGGAAGCATTGGATACATGTAGTTTGTACCTGCAGCAGTTATACCTGCAGCAATAGCCTGAGCATTAGTGACGTTGTCGCCACTAGCTGGGGCTTGATACGAACATCCTGTAGTTGTTCCTAAGAACCAACCTTCCATTACATATGTTGTGTTTGTTCTGGTTGCATTTGCTGTTGCGGGAGCGTATGGTGCATAGTCGTAGCTTAATGTCACGTTGTTACATGCATAAGCACCTGCAGTAAATGAAGCTCCTGTTGTAGACCAAATTCTATCTCCGTCTTCTACAGTTGTTTTAGCTCCTGTAGAAATATCGTCGAAAGTAATTTCGTCTCCATTAACAGCACTGGTTACTTTAGCAATTCTGGTAATAGCGTTCTTAGCACTTGCCCCTTCTTGTAAAATAACAAGATCATTCTTAACTAAAGCAGCTGTGTTAGTTCCATAGAAGTTATCATGCCATTCCATAGCTGTCGCCTTATTATCTACAATTGGAATGAAGGTATATTCATCTCCGTTTCTGTTTGTGAATTTGAGTTGTAACTTTTCAGCTACTCTCTTGAATTCAACAACACCTTTAGCACTATCTTTTAAATCCATTGAAGCAGAGTCAAAGGATAATGCGAAAGTTCCGAAAACAGGGTCAGCAATAGTTTCACCAATTTCTAGGTAATTAGCTTCGTCAGTATCTAAGTCAAGGTTGGATGGGGTAAAGGTAAATGTAAGTTTTGTTACATCAGTAAGGTTTGTAGTCTTAGTAATTGCAACTTCAACTCCATCAACATCTTCTCCATCAATCTCAACAGTTCCACCTGCATAAGGCAAGGTAAGCTTTTCAGCACCTGCGAAGATTTCAACACTAGCAGCTTGAGTTGGAATTGTCTGCATGAAGATTCTATTTATGTAGAACTCTTGGTCCCCTGAATAAACAGTATCTCCTTCTTCTACGGTGTCAGCTTCGCCGTCAACATAGATAACTGCAGTTGGAGTAGCTGCATCAGTGTTAGCACCCTCGACGCTAATGGTATAACTTTTACCATCAACGACAATAGCTTCACTTGAGCCAGCTGGAATAGTTACTGTTTTTGAGGAAGCGTACAAGACTAGATCACCAGTCCCTGTCAAATCCTTTGCAACAGAATATTCTTTTCCTGCAATAACCAACTTTTCACCATTTCTTACTCTGGTGAAATCAACAGCTTTGTCGAAATCTACTACAAGATCCCAAGCAGCGCCTGAGGATTGATCAATGTGCAATACAGGTCTAACATCACTAGCTAAATCAGTATTGATTCTGTAATTGTCTTCATCACCACCGAGGGTGTCGAAAGTAACAGAGTCAGCACTTAATTCCATCCATTGTGTGTAGTCAATTGAGCCGGTAGGAGTATCTCTTATTTTTCTAGCAGCAAAAAGTGTTGGTAAGTGAGTTGATGTTATCTTCTCTCTTACTGTATTTATAGCTTCTTCGAAAGTAAGTTTGTTTCCTGCAGCGTCAATTTGAACTTTTTCATCACCTAATCCTACTGTGCTGGTTACTTTATCAGATAAAGCATCAGCCAAAGCTGTAGCACTTATAAGATCAGTTGCTGAAACGCCTGCGCCTGTACCATAAACTACTGCGAAATTACCTGCACCGTTCTGTACGAATGGAGCTGGGTAAGTTGCTGCAGCAGCAAGGCCCATTGTCATACCTGCAATCAAAACACTGGTTCCGATCGCTGTAATTTTCTTAAAATTCATTTTCTCGTTTAGTTTAACCTCCTTTCAGCTATATTAATATTTATTGCCGAAGGCAACGACATCCATCCTGATAGTTGTGGGGTATTACTACCCTGATGGGTGAATATGATTAAACCTAATTTTCTTATTGTTTTATACATTTTTACTCCCCACGAGAACACCTTAACGGTGTATTATGGTTAAAATGGTTTTCCTTTAAAAAGCTTACGATAAGCCTTAGTTGAGAAGTCATAAACCCTATCTAAAAAAAGGTTTTATTTATAAAGCTTTCGTTATCACTAAAGTACAGACACAGTTCTTTCCCGTGGATTTAAGAAAAAAAATATTCATATATGGTATTTTTTAGTAATATATATAATAAAAAGATATATAAACCTGAAATTATAATAAGATATATTCTCCGAGGGAGAATATAATAAAAAAATGGCGAATGAAATAAGTAAAACAAGAGAGATTTCAATCTTTCAAACCAAAGGAGCGTTCTCTATTTTCAGAAGAACAAAACCTTCCAAAAAAAACTACGACTTCGAGGGTATTTCTGCATTAAGACAGTTGTTAAGCAATGAAAAAGCGCGCATTCTTCATACAATCAAAACAGAAAATCCTCAGTCTATTTATGATTTAGCTAAAAAACTTAAACGAGGATTCAAGTCGGTTAACGACGATGTAAAGCTTTTACACAGATTTGGATTCATTGAATTAAAAGAAGAAGCCACAAAAAACAGAAAACGCTTAAGGCCAGTGTTAAATGCAGATATAATTAATATTAGACTAAGAATATAAAAAAATCATTTAAATCCTTGTAGTACCTAACAAACCCTTACTATTTTAACCACTACAATTAGTAATAAACGCTTAATTCCACAACTATCCTTTGTCTAAGTCTAGGATAATCTTGATATTCGCCTTTGATTAAGTTTGTTGAGTTGCCCTTGGAAATCTCTAAGATAGCTTCTCCTGTAGATTCAGTTGGAATAATCTTAAGGGTATAACCCTTAATTGAACTTTGCTCTCCAATATTCCAGCTTGCATTCAAAAGCCCCTCTAATGTTGTTTTTAGCATTTCGCAGCTGGAAACACCATTAGTGCAATAAGTCTGATCATAGCAAGAATAAACTAATTTTCTTAAAGGGGTAGGCTCATAACCACAATTAACTGTGTGTTCAAAAGCCGCGTCAATGAAATTCTTTATTTCATAGCTTTCAATTTGCTGGTCTTTAGGATTTCTTAAAGCAAATGCAAGCAACGCCAACAGAATCACTGCAACAAGGATGATAATCAAAGCAAAACCAACTATCTCTTGTTGAGCTTTCTTATTGTTTAATATTTTATTAATTGAAAAGTTCATTTTAGTTTATCACCAGTAGTTTAGCTAATTCGCATTTAAATCTGACTTGTTCTTGATAGATTTCATTTCTGCAAAGCGAAATAAATCCAGAATATCCTGTCCCTGTTTCAGCTTTTAGAATTGTAAGAATATCACATTCGGGATAATTTTCCAAGGTGCATTCAACATCCCCGGTTTTCTGATAGATTTTTCGTATTTCAACACCTTTCACACCCCAAAGATTTTTGTAATCTTGAGAAAATTCTTTTAGTTGCAAAGCTTTGTCAAAATCCACACAAGATGAAGTTTTAGCCCCCCCATAAAGCTCACCGCAAGAAAATTCAGGAGTGTCAGCTAAACTTAATGTCAGTAGTAT